>JBEKSX010000001.1:0-75087 GCA_049516635.1 Ignavibacteria bacterium
AGGGCATTCATGAGGTCATCGTCAAGAAGGTTCGAAAAAACTTTATGTTCAAGGTCATTGGGATCAACGACCTCTGCCCTTATCGAGTCATAAAAATTCTGTACATCTTCATAATCAACTTTAGCAGGTTCCTTCTTATTCTTGCGATACTTATTTATGTAGCAATTTTTCATAATTCTAAACAGCCACGCCTTACAATTGGTTCCTTGTTCGAATTTATGAAAGAAACGGAAAGCACGCATATAAGTATCCTGCAGAAGATCATCTGCGTCAAGCTGGTCACCCGTCATTCTAAGTGCGTAATTATAAAGAAGCTTCATGTGAGGAATAGCTTCCTCGTTAAAGCTCTTTTTACGTTGTTCTAGTTCGCTCTCGGTAAGATTCTCCAGTTTACCGTCTTCAAGCTCGGAGAATTCATCATTCTCATTTACATCTACAGGTACGCTTACCTCATTGTTCTTATCTTTTTCTATCTTATTCTCTTCCGTAACGTATATCCTTTAGTTATCAAATTGAATTTGAGGTAATTTTAATAAAAATTATAATTTATTTCAAGCAATGACTGGATAATATGGTACAAATACCAATAATATCATATACTTTCATAGACAATTCTTATATATTAATAAATATAATTTATAATAACAATTGAATATCATATCATCAATATATAAAAGAGCCATTCTTATAATCTTACTGCAGCTTACTGTACTATCCTGCCAGCGGCATGACAGGCAGCTGGTACAAACTCAGCATGAAAATATCACAACCGCCGATTCCCCGGTATCCGAAAAGCATGACAGTCTTAGCTATGGAACAAAGACACAGGAGTTCCGGAATCTGCTGGATGAAAGCTTCTCGATCGAACAGCATTCTTATTTTGTTATCGCAAGCAATCTGGAAGCAAAGGAAACAGACAGGATCATTCAAAAAACGATCCAGCCGGCTGTCGAGTGTTTTTATAATGATTTTCTGAAAAAAAAGCCGGATGATATAACCACTATTCTGCTCTTCAAGAATGACAGTACATACAGATACTGGGCTAAAAAATTATACGGAGACGATGACCTGTCCCGATTTGGATATTTCAAACCCGATGCGAAAGTAATGCTTATGAATATTTCTACCGGCACGGGGACTCTCGTTCATGAGATGACCCACGCACTTGTCAGTTATGACTTTCCAGAAATTCCTGCATGGTTTAATGAAGGACTCGGTTCTTTGTACGAAAGGTGTTCACTGAGCAACGGCATTATACTCGGTTATGTGAACTGGCGTCTACCAGATCTTCAGGATGCAATCGGCAATAATACTTATACAAGCCTTGAGAGCTTGTTTAAATTGAACGACGAACAATTTTACGGAGATAAAAGCGGGTTCAACTATGCGCAGGCGAGGTACTTCTGCATGTTCCTTCAGGAAAAAAACATGTTGAAAAAATTTTACCGGACTTTCAGGGATAATTTTAGTGAAGACCAGACCGGCAGAAAATTTGTTGTGTCGGTCCTCGGACAGAATATGAAAGAGACCGAAAAAGAATTTATAAAGTGGGCAAGTTCGCTTTCCGAACACTGATAATAGTAAATTGTTAATTGTTTGGAGTTTATTTATATTTGCTATATTTTTGAATTTTAGGAGATAATGAACCCCTTTATACATCTGGCTGCTGCAGGATTCTTCTCTGTTATTCCGATGCTGTTCTATCTCATACTGATATGGCTGATGGATAGGTATGAAAGAGAACCGTTCTGGCTGCTGTCATTGAATTTTTTGTGGGGTGCAACCGGAGCTATCATGTTCGGTATCATCGGAAGCATGATAATGGACGTGGGTATATCCCAGTTCATCTACCAGTTCGCTAATAAATCGGATGCCATAGAGCTTCATAATCTTGCAGGAGCAGTTGTTGTTGCCCCAATGGTAGAAGAATCGACCAAAGGTGCATTCCTGCTGCTTACAGCTCTGAGCCGCAACTTCGACGGACCCGTAGATGGGGCAGTATACGGCGGAGCAGTGGGTCTGGGATTCGGCATGACAGAAAACTTTCTTTACTTCCTTAGCTTTCCTAAAAGCTATGAAAGCCTTCTGTTCCTGATCATAGTACGTACATTTTTTTCCGCAATACTGCATTGCTGCACTCAAGCTACGCTGGGCGCGGCCATAGGATTTGCCAAGTTCAGAGGATTACTTGCGAAATTCACCATTATCCCTCTGGGACTTGCCGCAGCGATGTTCCTGCATTTCACATGGAACCTGACCGTGAGTTTTGAGTCCACAGCTGTGCTGGGATTCATATTCATGATAGTTGTTATTATCATCATCTTTACAATTTTCCAATTTGGCGTGTACAGGGAAGGAAGGATAATTTTACAGGAATTATCCGAAGAAACAAATTACGGGATCATCCCGAAAGAGCATTTAAAGTATATTCCCTACACAACGAGGAGATTTAAGCGAGGTTGGCTTCAGGGCAGGATAAATCAGAGAGATTACGTTAAGACAGCAACCAAGCTGGCGCTGAGAAAACATCAATACCGCACGATTAAATCGGCAGGACTAAAAAAATCCTATCTTAGAGAAATAGACAATCTAAGAAACAAAATTGCAAACATGTTATATTATGCTCAGTATCCTGCATAACTTGAAATAAAGATCATCAGAGTTTCATAAGCCAGTCCGATCTTGCGGGTTGGCTTTTTAGTTAAATTATTAAATTGAAACCCGAAGTATCATTAACCGATAAAGTAATAAAAAACACCTTCTACCATCTGCTTTCGCAGATAGCGGGATTTATTTTTCCTTTGATACTGACACCTTTCATCATTGCGAAGATAGGGCAGATAGAATTCGGCATATATGCCATAGTGCTCGGTTTCACAGGTACGTTCGGGCTTTTCGACCTCAGCATATCGAGCTCCTTTATCAAGTTCATTTCCGAACACTACAACAGGAACGAAACGGTGGAATTAAATCACACTATCAACTCCGGATTATTTTTCTATTTAATCTTCACCATAGTTTTTATAATAGCAGGATACTTTTTCACAGTTCCCCTTCTTTCACTCCTGAACATCCCTGCCGAACTGAAGGAACTGAGCATTTATGCTTTCAGGGTTAGCCTGATGATCTTCTTCGTTACTAACTCTTTCGTAATCTTTACCTCTGTGCTTATCAGCCTGCAAAAGATGTATGTTACAAGCGTTATTGGAACACTTATCAATTCACTCAGCTTCGCCGCCAATATAATTCTGCTTCTGAAGGGTTTTGGATTGAAAGGACTGTTATGGGTGCAGCTTTCTTCGGCATCAGTCACAGCTATAGTGAGTATAATCGCAGCGAAGAGATTTCTCCCCTCTATCAGGATAGGATTAAAATATTTCAGCAAGCGTGCACTGAAAAAAATGACAGGCTTCGGAATACAAATGGAGATCTCCAAGCTTGCATCATTTGCTTCGGAAAAATATGATGAGTTCCTCCTCGGTTTCTTTTCCGTAATGAACAACGTCACCTATTATAACATCAGCGGAAGAATATCCCGGTTTGGAAAGTTCCTTCCTTTTCAGGTCATCCCGCAGGTAGCACCCGTTGCTGCTGAACTGAAAGCTAAAGAATTCAATGAAAAACTTGTCCAGCTTTACAGGGATACAATAAAGTACTTAACGATCATATCCGTGCCCATATTCGTCTACCTGTTCATTTTTGCCGATACAATAATATTCACATGGATGGGTCCGGGCTACGATATTTCAGCTCATCTGTTAAGGATACTTGCCGCAGGCAATCTTATCAACCTTGCTTTTTCGGCTCCGGGAAATTCCATTACGCCGAACATCGGTATCCCTAAATACCAGATGAATGAAGGACTTATTAACCTTGGTATCAATCTGGTACTTAGCTTCATATTAATTAAATACTATGGCATCTTCGGAGCCGCTATCGGAAATACTGTGGCTGTTGTTATTTCTTCAATGTATGTATTTTATGTATCCTCAAAATTCTTTAAGCAGGGCATATCTAAGCTGTTTGCGGAAATTTATTTTAAGCCCCTGCTTATATCCTTGCTCAGCGGAGTTTTTTCTTATGCCATTTACCTTATAATAGAGAAAACAGGTTATGAAGTCACAAACAGAATATCCGGCGTTATCATGTTGCTTATGACGGGGATCATTTTCATTGCAGTGTTTTCAGCAGTTCTATTCAATATCAGTTATTTAAATGAAAGAGACAGATCGGTTCTCACAAAAATTATCTCTAAAATAATACCGCTTAGGTATTCAGCACAATCTTTATCCGGCAAATATACTTATCATAACGAAAAGGTAAGCATATGCATCTTGACCTGTAACCGAGTGGATTTCCTGAGAAAATGCATAAGTTCCCTATTACCGACGCTGGATAGTATCAATTATGAACTAATTATCTGGGATAATAACTCAGCTGACGGTACAAAAGAATACCTTGAGAGCTTAAAAGAAAATAAAAATATAAACATTATTTTGAACAGTACCAATATCGGTACGCAGGCGAGAGGGAAAATGTTCGAGATGACAAAAGGAGAATATCTGGTCTGTATTGATGATGATGTATTAAAATTTCCTGAAAATTGGCTACAGCAAATACTATCTGCTTATAACACCATTCCGTATGCTGGCTTCTTATCCACAGACGTTGTGAAAGATGAAACCACGAACGGAGGAAAACAACCCGATGATTCATACCATGAGGAGACCTTCAATGACGGGCAGATAAAGTTTCTTTCCGGTCCTGCGGGCGGATGGTGCTTTATGATCTCACGAAAAGTATATAGAGAAACGGGAAAGTTTTATTACCCAAAGGGAAGATTATTTTTTTCGGATGACGGCGATTATGCTCTCAGGGTTCTGGATAAAGGATTTCGGGTAGGAATCCTGAAAGAAATGAAGGTATACCACGCAACAGGTGAGTACCATAACCGTAATTATAAACATATGTTCGATGAGAAAATGAGAGACTATGAAAAAGGTACGGGGAGTCTTCATCTGTTAAGAAGAAAAATTTCGAAAATACTGAGTTACAAAAGATACATGAGGAAGCTAATAATATTAGAAAGTAAAAATTAAATCAATAAGCTTGCAATAATGGATCTGAACAAGAACAAACGGATATTCAAAAATCTTAATAACATCTCAAATTGTTGATATCTATAATAATAGTAAATTATAATACAGGGACTATACTGAAACAGTGCATCGATTCCATCTTCGAATTCGAAGACCCTTCTGAATACGAGATCATTATCGTGGACAATTACTCTAATGATGGACCGCGTGCATACATAGATGTCCTTCTTCAAAAATACAAAAATATAAAGTGCATCTACCTGGATAGAACGGAAAGCTTTTCCCATGCAAATAATATGGGTATAAGTCAAGCTCAAGGTGATTATATTCTCATAATGAATCCTGATATCATTTTTGTCGAGCATGTATTTCATAGGCTGACCGCTCTTCTTGAAGAGGATAAAAGTATAGGAGCAGTATGCCCCGCATTGCTTGGCAAAGACGGAAAATTTCAAAATAATTATTTCCGGAGATACCCCTCATTAACTCAATATCTGTTCTTCTATACCTTCACAGCAAAGTTGTTTGAAAGAAACAGGCAATTAACGAACCAATATCTCAGAAATGAGATAATAGATATTAATACTAATAAGGTTTACAAGGTTGAACAGATCCCCTGCGCATTTTTTCTAACGTATAAGCAACTGATCATCGATATAGGTTTGATGGATGAGAATTTTGTACTTTTCTTTGAAGACGTAGATCTCTCTTACAGGATTCATAAACGCTTCCAACTGTTATTGGATACAAGGATTAAGGTCACACATCTTGGCGGCATGAGCTTTGGCAAGGAATATAAAACGCTTATGTACGGAAGGTTTCTTATAAGCATGAATTATTTCTTCAAAAAACATTATGGAAAGCTCAGGCAGTTCCTGTTGAAAGCATTTTCTGAGGTGAATTCCTCTGCAGTAATAACATTTGAATATATAAAGAAAATATTCAATATATCAAATGACACAAGACTGGAAAAACACAAAATATATCTCAAATTATTGAGAAATACATGATCTATGAATTCTGCAGATCATGGGAAATTATGTAATATAATTTTCAAAACTAATATAAATGCTGTCGATCATAATCCCAAATTATAACGGTCTTGAACATCTGGTTACATGTTTCGATTCGATTGAAGCACAATCATATCGTGATTATAAGGTCATACTTGTAGATAATGGCTCAAGCGATGCATCGGTCAAATATACACAGGAGAAATACGCCGGTTATTTTACCGTCAGGCTCGATAAAAATTATGGATTTGCAAGAGCAATAAATGAAGGGATAAAATTTTCGTTCGATAAAACGAATTGCGAATTCATTCTCTTGCTGAACAATGATATCGAACTTCATCCTGATTTTCTAAAAACATGTATGGAAACATTCACAAGGGTTCCTGAAGCAGGATTTATAGCAGTTAAAATGCTTAATTACTATGACAGAACCATTATAGACGATTGCGGCGATTTTATAAAAGGGAACGGCGGCTCACCAATGGCACGAGGGAACGATGAAAAAGATGCTGGTCAGTATGATAAGGAAGAATTTATATTCGGAGCCTGTGCAGGAGCTGCGTTCTACAGGAAGGAAATGTTCCTGAAGACGGGATTATTTGATGAAAGCTTTTTTGCATATTATGAAGATATAGATTTCAGCTTCAGAGGTCAAATGCTCGGTTACAAATGTTATTACCAGCCGAAGGCAGTCTGCTACCACAAACGCGGGGGTACCATCAGCATTGCAACCGAAGGTTACCAGACTGAGCTGTGTGAAAGAAACCTAATTCTTTTAAGGGCTAAGAATTATCCTTTTCTTATATACCTTACTTACCAGCCTTTTTTTCTCGCTGCAAGATTAAAAAGATATATCGGGTTCATGAGGTATCATTCTGTCATTTTATTTCTAAGGGCTTTAAAAGGATATATCAGGGGTTTGCTCCTTTTTCCTTTCCAGCTGAAAAAACGTTTCTACATTCAGAGAACGAAAATAATTTCTGCCAAACAGATAAAGGAATTTTTTGTTAAATGAACGAACCAGTTTCCGTAATAATCCTCAACTATAACGGAAGGAAATACTTAAAAGACTGCCTGACATCGGTACTTGCCCAGTCTTACTCTGAATTCGAGATCATTTTTTTTGATAACGCTTCATCTGACGGGAGCGCGGAATTCCTTACAGAAACTTTTTCCGACCAACGGATAAAGATTATCGAATCGAAAGAAAACCTCAGCTTCGCAGGAGGAAATAATGAAGCCATTAAGTATACCCGTCATGACCTCATCGCCCTGTTGAATAACGATACGGTAGTTGATAAGGATTGGCTTAGCAGCCTTGTCCGCTCAGTAGAAGAGAAAAACACAATCGCTTCATCCTATGTAATTACAAAAGGCATAGATCCAAAATATTATGAAACCAACGGCTCAGTATCATACCTAATGTATAATGTTATGAACATTTTTGAAAATATCGAAGATGAGTTTTACCCAAACGGTTGTTCCGTGATATTCAGGAAAAGCGAAATACCGGTTCCCTTTGACGGCGATTATTTCTTTTACAGCGAAGATCTTTATCTTGGTTTACTATCACGTTTTATGGGGATGAAAGTCAGGTTCGTAAAAGATTCGCTCGTTCAACATCTGGGTGGAGGAACACTTTCCTGTTCATTTACCAAAACATTCTACCTGGAAAGGAACAGACTTCTTAATCTCTATACATTCTTCAGCGTATCATTCATCATAAAAATATCCCCTCTCATCTGTCTCACCAATTCTGCTAAAGCGTTACATTCTCTATTTTCACGCTCAGTTTCATTTCGGGGAATAGTAAAAGCGCACTTTTGGCTGTATTTTCACATTCCTCTTATCATCAGGAAAAGAAATGCTTTGAAAAAAATACAAAGAGTAGATGAAAGGGAAATCATCAAGTTCATGACCTCGAAGCTATTAAACCACGAAAAAATCCTGCCTAAGATCATCAATAATATCTCATACACGTATTCAAGAATGGTAGGTTTTAAACCGATAGAATATTTCCAGAAACGAAAAAACTTCTGAAAAAATCGTATAATCTTTAAGGGAACAGCAAAGGTCTTACTCTATAAAAAATAATTTATTATAATTATTAATGTTTACAAATAGGCTATCTCATTCGTCATTCTGAAGGTATGAAATGTCAAAAAACTCTCTGATTATCAGCAATTTTTGAAACAGTCATAACAATATAAAAAATGGAAAAAATCAAAATACTGGAATTGATAGACGGGGGGTTCCTCGGAGGAGGACAGACCAATATTCTTTCGATAATAAGCAACCTGGACCCCGATCTTTTTGAGTTCACAGTTGCAGCAAAGGGAGGGGGAAAATTTGAAGCTGAAGTATCGAATATCAGTGTACAGTTCTTTCCGCTCGAGATGCCGAAGATGCTGAGACACAAGTACTTCAAAAAACTTCAGGAACTGTATAACAGAGAGAATTTTCATATTGTCCATTCACATGGCGGCGTTGGAGGATTCTACGGGCGTCTTCTCAAGAAACACAATCCTGAAATTAAATCTGTGCATACTATTCACGGGATCCATTATATCAATATCGATAGTTTTTTTGTCAGAAATACATCCAAATCGATCGAACAGTATCTCGTACAGTTCACTGACCAGACAATCTGTGAAACTTACAATGATCTTAATACAGCGATAAAGAATAAGATCGCAGATATCAATAAGATCAGAGTTATTCCGAATGGGATCGATATTACACAATTCGGAAAAAAAGAAAAGAAGATAGGGCTTTTGATGGATCTCGGCTTTGACGAGAACAATTTTATAGTTGGAAATATATCAAGGTTCGATGTACAGAAGAACCAGAAGCTGATAATTCAATCGGCATACTACCTGGTAAAAAAATTCCCTGAGATGCGGTTTGTACTTGTAGGTGACGGGAAATATTTTAAGAGAATGAAACAGTATGCAAGAGACGCTAACCTTGACCAGTTCATCGCCTTCACAGGAGAACAGCAGAACATTTCGGATTATTATTCGATCTTTGATATATTCGTTTTTCCTTCTCTCTGGGAAGGAATGCCCTATGTACTTCTGCAGGCTATGGCTTCAAAGCTGCCAGTGGTATGCAGTAATATCCCTAACCACCTTGAGGTTATAAAAAACAATCAGTCGGCACTGACGATCAACCCTTACGAAGCGGATGATCTATTCCATAAAATATCAGTCCTCTATAATAATAAGGAACTGAGGCAGCTGCTGGGAGAAAACGCATATACTGATGTGCAGAAGTTCGACGAAAAACATACGAACAGGGAAATAGAGAGATTATATAAGGAGGTACTGATAGCTTGAAACGATTCGGTGTATTTGGGGGAGCTTTTAATCCCGTTCACATGGCTCATTTAATCATTGTAGAAGATGTCAGGGAGCAGATGCATCTCGATAAAGTGATATTTATTCCCTATGCAAATCCTCCCCATAAACCGCATGACGAGCTGATAGATGCAGAGTTCAGGCTCACTATGATAAATCTTGCTATCGCAGGAAATCCGGGTTTCGAATCCAGCGATATTGAGATACAGAACGGCAGGGTATCTAAAACATATACCGTTGATACACTGATAAGCTTAAGGGATATTTACGGAACAGATCAAATTATATTTTATCTCATAATCGGGCTTGATAATCTTATTGAGCTTCACACATGGAAAGAACCGGGTAAGTTATTTATTTTATCAGAAGTGCTTGTAATTAACAGACCCGGTTATGTAATACAAAATGTGAAACATGATTACGGTAAGCAGGTAAAATTTATTTCAGCACCCGCTATTGATATCTCCTCAACGGATATCAGACTGAGGATCAGGGAAAATAAAACTATAAAATACCTGGTACCGGAACAGGTGGAAAAATATATATTAATCAATAATTTATATCGTTAAAATTATCATATCCTATTTATGGCGGTAAAGAGAATGATAGTGATGAAATTCGGCGGAACCTCTGTATCTGACAGTAATGCTATCACCAATGTTATAAACATAGTAAGAAAAAACACAGCCCGCAAGATAGTGGTCGTTTCGGCCATAGCAAAAGCAACGAACATACTGGAACAGGCTGCACACCTTTCAGCGAACGGCAGAGCCACGGAAGCAAAAAAGATCATCGAGGGATTGGTAAGCCGCCATTATACGATCATCAACACGCTTATTAAAAATGATGAGCTCAAAGCAGAAGCAACAGAAAAAGTGATCAACTATCACCTAAAGCTGGAAGAGCTCATTACCGGACTTGCCGTCATAAAGGAGCTTACACTCCGCACCCTTGATGCTTTCAGGGTGTTCGGAGAGCTGCTTTCATCGTTGGTGATCTATTATGCTATGAAAGACAGGGACATGAATGTTGTGCTCGCCGATTCAAGAAATATAATCAAAACGGATAATGAATATTCCCGTGCCTACCCGGATATGGAGATCACTCAGAACAACATTGACACTCATATTCTTCCTCTTCTTAAAAAGGGAAAGACCGTTCTGACACAGGGTTTTATAGCATCGACCAACGAGGGAATCCCGACCACGATGGGTCGGGAGAGTTCGGATTTTACGGCAGCTATCTACGGAGCATCGATAGGTGCGGATGAAATTCAGATATGGACGGATGTGGACGGTGTTTTAACTGCGGACCCAGGCATGATAAAAAAAGCAAAGAAACTATCTGAAATCTCATTCCTCGAAATGGAGGAGCTCTCAAACTTCGGTGCAAAGGTACTGCATAAAAATTCGATACGTCCTGCTTTCCATAAGAACATTCCTCTGAGAGTGCTAAATTCTAAAAATACAGCTTCTGCCGGAACGGTTATCCACAAAAGGTTGAATTTTCCCCGGACCATTAAATCCATCACATATAAAAGAAATATTATGGTCCTGCGTTTAAAACCGAAGGAAGGGATAAATCAATATATTTTCTGGGAAATGCTTCTGAATATTTTGGGCAAACACAAACCCCAGATAGATATACTCGTTTCATCCAATAATGCTATAATTATAGTAATAGCAGAAAATAATTATACGAAGATACATTATGACGACCTGAGAAATGAATTTGAAGAAATATCAGATTACGACCTCGTAAAAGACAAAGCACTTTTGACGTTGGTCGGAGCAGACCTGTATTCGGTAAACAATATCGAGCAGAGGATATTCCGCTCAAACCCGAAGCTAAAAGCAGAGTCGATAATTTTCGGGTATAACCCTCACAGCTTTACACTGCTCATTGACCAGAAAGAACTCAAAAGCGTTCTTCAAAAATTACACAAGGAATTTTTCGAAAAACAGGACGGCACAATGAATTTATTTCATAAAGCAAAATAAAAACAATAATTTAACATGATCAAAACAGCAATAGTTGGGTATGGTAAAATGGGTAAAGAGATCGAGTCAATTCTTGATAGGAATGTTTTTACACTTACCGGTACATATGATATCGACAATAAGATACGGGATAATATGAAAGAGAAACCGGAAGTTGCAATAGAATTTTCTACACCATCAAGTATGTTCGAAAACATTGAATTCCTAGCATCGAAGAACATTAATATTGTTTGCGGCACAACGGGTTGGTATGATAAAATAGAATCGGTAAAGAAGCTCGTAGAAAAAAATAACATCGGATTTATCTACGCAAGTAATTTTTCCCTGGGTGTAAACATTTTTTATAGTATAGTTAAGTATGCTGCCGGGATATTTAATAAGTTCGAGGGCTATGACCTTGCTGTAGAGGATATCCATCACAGACAAAAGCTCGACCGTCCGAGCGGAACCGCGCTGAAGCTCGCAGAAATTCTCATGCAAATGATAAAACGTAAAGAGAAGATAGGCAGAGGTTCACAGACCGATACAGGACTCCAGCGTGAAGGTAAGCTACTGGACGTTACCTCGACCAGGGTGGGAGGTGTGGTTGGCATACATAAAGTTATGTTCGACAGTCCCTCCGATTCAATACTTCTGGAACATTCGGCTAAGTCAAGGCGCGGATTTGCAGAAGGTGCATTGCTCGCCGCAAAATTCATCTATAATAAAAAAGGATTCTATAAATTTGAAGAAATATTTAATAACTTAATTTAATAAAATTATGGAAGATAATTTAGAGAATACAACCGACCGGCCGCCAGGTGAGGAACAATCTTCTTCCGATATATCCCAACCGCCGGAGACTGTTGAGAACATATCTCTGTCCGATGCATTGGCCGGCGTCTTCACTGAGCCGGGCAACACATTTGAGGAAGTTAAGAAAGCGACAAACAAAAATTATTGGCTAATGCCGATAATTATCCTGATCGTACTGGCTATAGTTGCAGGTTTCCTTGTAATGCGTGATGAAGAGCTTTCCGGTGAGATAAAGGCTAAACAGATGCAAACCGTGAAAGAAAGATTACAGGAACAGGTGAAAGAAGGTAAAATGACACAGGACCAGATGAACGAGAGGATGGACCAGATGGAAAAGGGATTCAGCGGTTCCAGTCCCATATTCTATGTTTTTACTATTGTCGGTCCTATTATGGGTATTTTCATAGTACTATTTTTTAAAGGACTTGTTTTCTGGGGGGCAATTAAACTACTGAAAGGAACAGTAACCTATATGCTTGTAATTACTGTACTAGGATTAAGCAGTATTATCGAATCGATACAGACAGTCATTAATACAGCATTGGCTATCATGCTGGGGAGGTTGAGAGTTAATATCGGACCAATATTGCTTTTTGCTCAGAATTCGCTTAGTGAGCCCATGTCTAAACTGCTTTCCCATATTGATCTTTTGACTATATGGTATTTCATTATTCTTGGGATCGGATTGGCAAAAGTATCGAATCTCAAAACATCAAAAGTGATACCGGCAGTATTCATATTATGGCTGATCTGGGTCTGTATATCCTCGTTTGCCAACCTTCCTTTCATGGGCGGTTTTTAACACATCGACAGGATAAAATAAAAAAGGCGGGTGTAATCCCGCTTTTTTATTGTATCAATATAATCTATCTACTTTATTAAAATCATTTTGTTCGTTTCGGAAAAACCGTCAGTTAATAATTTATAGAAATAGATCCCTGAAGCATAATTAGTTCCATCCCACTTCACTTCATATTTACCAGGCATTAGGTTATCATCAAGAAGAACTGAAATTATTCTGCCCGCGATGTCATATACAATTATCTTCACATTTGATGTTTCACGTGAAACATAATAAGGAATATAAAAGCTAATTTTTGTGGCCGGATTGAACGGATTTGGGTAATTCTGGGACAATTTGAAATTCCCTGGAACCTGACTGTTCTGTCTGATTATTCCGATAAGCATGCCTGAAATAAGATCTGTTCCCTTTCCGCCGTACGCGCCCATATCATTCCTTATAGTCCCTCTGGACGGGTATTTTGCAAAACCCAAATGCTGAGGGTCTTCAGGATCATTATAGATGGTGCTCGAGTCACCTTTATCTACACAGGGAGAATTATTGTTGAGAATATAATTCGTATCGGCAAATACCGGATCCAGATTTATGTTACCAGCTCCCGTATATCCACCCTGCACATCACAGTAAGTAACATTCGCGATTCCGCTCAATAGCAGTATCTGAACCCCTGAAGGGGAGCTGTTGCCCCAAACGATATTATTCCTGATAGTGACAGTTGTGGACCATACCAGTATACCGGCTGTACCCACGGTTGCTGAATTATTAACGATTGAATTGTTCTCAAATATTTTCGGCAGACCTGTGGAGATATTTTGCCAAGCCCATATCCCGGAGCCACCGTTATAATCCTGTCCGCCGCTATTAGAGCAAATGACATTGTTCTTTATAATGCATCCCGTATAATTCAGGACTATGCCGGGTCCGTACCTTCCGCTGTTGAACAATATCGCATTGTTCAGTATCATCGGGTAACTATCACCGATACGCATCCCGCCGCCTCCGGCACTTGTCACGCCCTGTGTGTTTGTCGCCTGATTATTTATAATTATATTGTTCTGTATCACGGGTGATGAAAGCTCTATTAAAATTCCGCCGCCTTCTCTGTACCTGCCAGCATTATGTATATCCTCCCATTTTGTCCCCGTACCGCCAGTGATAGTAAAGCCCTGAAGAACTGTTGTAGAATCTTCTCCCGATGTTATCCTAACACAGCTTGCACTATCAGGCTGGGAGGGACTGCTGCCGTTGATGATTGTACTATTAATAAATGTTGGGTCGTTGTTCAAATAATACCTGCTGGTAACGACAATTCGTTTACCGCGGAAATTTATGTTCTCCAGATAAGTACCTGGCTCAACGAGAACCGTATCCCCATTAGAAGATGAATTGATAGCTGATTGTATCGTAGCATAACTGCCGGGGACGTGGAGAATGTTAGAATAAGCTTCTGTAACACCCAAAAATGTTAAAATGAA
The DNA here is from genome assembly GCA_049516635.1 of Ignavibacteria bacterium. Lineage (GTDB taxonomy): Bacteria > Bacteroidota > Ignavibacteria > Tepidaquicellales > OLB5 > JBEKSX01. Next base: position 14,544 of record JBEKSX010000001.1, read on the forward strand.
TATAATAAAAAATATTTTTTTCATAAAACATATAATTTATTTATTAATGAACTCTCTAAAATTTAGTAGTAGAATATCCCCCGTCCGGCACATACTTCCGCGAACCATCTGCTCAATTCTTCCATATGGTATTCATGCATTAAAATTAGTTCATATTTAGATTAAAAATATCTTTGAATTCATCAGTCTCCAGGATCTTTCTCAAAGTCATAACAAAATCAGGCGACTGCTGGAACGGATGGCTGTTAAATAAAGCCTGGCACTTTTCATCCAGATAATCGGTAAGCTCACCCAAACGTCCTCCTGCAGTTTGTTCTATCCGGCTGACATAGTTCCTGTTAAATCTCAACTTTTCGGGATTTACATATCCAGAATCCACCAGAGCTTTAGTCTTTTTATTGCAGCGACAGGGATTAGCCGGATCTATAAGCCCGCATTTATCATACATAAAATTAAACAAGTCTCTTCGAGTCCTTGAAAGTATTTTCCTGAAATTCTCCTTGCTGATCTCCATTATTTCGCTTCCTATCCTATCCGGAACCCCAAAAATTCCACCCAGTATGTATATCATTCTCTGCTCTCTATCCAGGCATAACAACATCCCGAACATACAGCTTATCTTTACTTCTTCAATAATTATGTTCATATCAATAGGAACACTGTTCGGGTCGGGAAGATCATGATCCGGTGTTTCATCTATGCTTCTTCCATAATCAGCAAAGTTTGTGTTATGCATACTCTCTCCCCTACTTTTCTTCATATTCAGCACATGATTAACCACTATCCTGTATGCCCAGGTTCTGAAACTGCTTCTGCCTTCAAATGAGGAAAGTTTGGTAATGATCTTTATAAGGACTTCCTGTGTTGCATCAGCAGCTTCATCGGGATTAAATACCATACGCAGTGCTATGTTATATATCCAGTCCTGGTGACGCCTTATGAGCGTCTCGAGCGAGTCCTTATTGCCCGAAACTGCTTCTTTTATAAGATTCACATCGGTTTTATCGTTCGTATATTTTTCAGAAAAGGGATTTATCATATCTCTTCTATAATTATTAGACAATTTAAAATGTGCACTGTGACAGTTTCAAGATAAATGGAAGGAGATAATGGGATTATCAGGCAATACCGCAATTCATCAAAGCCTTTTTCAAGAGACTCCGAAGGGATATAGAAGACCTGAATAAAATGGAATGATTAACTTGTAGCCGGTTATAAAATTGTTATTACTTGCTTCCGTTCACCTCATGGATACTTAACCAGTTCTCGATATCCTTAATAACATCTTTTATGCTTCCGCTTTGAAATGGAGAATTCAATCCCGCGAGCTTCACCAGATCAAGGAACGATTTGCTTCCTCCTGCATTGCACAAACGGATATAATCTTCTATAGCCTTTTTCATACTCTCGTGGGATCTTTTCCAGAACTGGAATGCGCATATCTGTGCCAGACAATAATCAATATAATAGAACGGGTAGAGATAAATGTGCCTTTGCTGCTGCCATCTCCCGCCGTTCAGCAGAAACTCATTTTCATCATAATCAAGATAAGGAAGATATTTTTTCTCAATCTCAAGCCATGCCTTCTTTCTCATTGCAGGGGTAGCGTCGGGATTCTCATACACATAATGCTGGAATTCATCAACGGTCACTCCGTACGGGATAAAGATAAGGGCACCCTTTAAATGCGAATATTTAAATTTATCCACTTCCTCTTTAAAAAAACAATTCATATACGGCCATGCGAAAAATTCCATGCTCATGGAATGTATCTCGCACGCTTCTGATGTAGGTGAATAATATTCGGGTATCTCAAAATCTCTGCTTCTGAACGCCTGGAAAGCATGACCTGCTTCGTGTGTCAGCACTTCGACATCACCTGCAGTCCCGTTAAAATTAGAAAAGATAAACGGGCTTTTGTAATCCTCGAGAAAAGTACAGTATCCCCCAGTATCTTTACCTTTTTTGGTAACCAGGTCCATCAATTCATTTTCTACCATATAGTTGAAGAACTCTGCGGTTTCAGGGGATAAGGATTCATACATACCTTTTGCACAATTTACGATCCAGCCCGGCTGCCCGTGAGGTTTTGCATTACCATCCTTGAAATCCAGCGGCTGATCATAATATTTCATCTGATCCAATCCCAGTCTTTTCATTTGTTTTTTATTCAGAGCAACAGCTACGGGAACGATGTAATCCTCAACCTGTTTCCTAAATACCGATACCATGTCAGCATTATAATCCGTTCTGCCCATCCTAGCATAGCCCATTTCGATGAAGTTTTTGTATCCTAATTTTACCGCCATACTGTGACGGAGCTTTACGAGCTCATCATAGAGACGGTCAAATTCATCTCCATTATCGGAGAAGAATTTCCATTTTGCAAGATTAGCTTCCCTTCTTATCTCACGATCGGTCGACTCTATATACGGGTTTAATCCGGAAAGGTTCAGCTCTTCTCCGTTGAAATTGATCTTTGCAGATGCCAGGAGCTTGGTATACTCGGTCTTCAATTTATTTTCCAGCTTAAGATCTTCCATAATTTCAGGTTTGAAGGTTCGTACCATCTGCTCGGCGTAATCGAACAGCTGTTTGCCCCATTTCTCTTTGAGCTGCTTTTTGAATTTTGAATTTATTATGGATTGATAATATTTAGTAATCAATCCTTCGTATACCGGATAACTCTGGTCGAAATATTCCCTTTCCAGACGGTAAAATTTATCAGTGGTATCAATTGAGTATTTAATGCTGGCTATGGTTCCCATGGTCTCAAATTCTCGTCGCAGGGAATTGATCTCCTTCATAACCACATCCTGAACTTCAAACGTATCGGCATTATCAAAACCGGATAGGAGAAAATAAAATTTTTTTTCCAGTTCGTTGATATCCGGCCTCTCATACATGATCTCACTAAATTTCATTATGATTACACCTTTCCATCAATAAATAATTGATAATTAATTATTTAAAATCTATTGAGGATACAGATTTCATAAAAATCCCCTACTTTTTTAACAGATAAATCAAAAACTTTGTTCTAAGATACAAATATTTTTTTAATAATTCGGGGATAAATAAAGGTAAAAAGTGGTAAGAAAGAATATCGATCCCTAAACAGATTAAATTTCTTCATTTACCATAAGAACATAACTCCTTTAATCCTCAATTCTTCCTGCAAGTCACTACGAATTCTTTTTTAGCTTCCTCGAGAGAATGACTATAGAAATCTCCGAAAATCTGCTCAATTCTCAATTTTGCCCTCGTCATCAAATGCTCGAGTTCATAACGGAAAAAGTATCTGAACGGAAAATTGGCGCTATCTTCATGCTGACCGTCAATATCATTCCACACAAATTTGAAAGTGATATGCTGAATCTGATGAATATAATCAGGTTTTACCGTATCGTAACGCTTTAGACTCTTTCCGGGTTCGTATTGGACATCATAAATGAGCTGTTCCCGGGTTCCCTCCGATATAAGTTCAAGTTTCGGTACGAACACATCAAATATGAATTTACCATCATCTGTAAGATGTTCACGAATAGAATTAAGAGCATCGAGCTGGTCATCGACCGCGATCAAGTGTGAGAACATCCTGAAGGGTGCTATTATGAGTTCGAATTTTTTATCCAATTTAAAGTTCCTTACATCCTGATAGTGAAGTCGGTAATGCTGGTTTTCCAGCATCTTGCTTTTTAAATTATTCAGCATGTTAGTACTAATATCTATGCCATATATATCAGCGCCTCCAGAAAGCGCCCTAAGAAATATTCTCCCTGTACCGGTACCGATCTCAAGTACGGGGCCTCCGCATTCCGCAATGCGTTCTAAGTAATAATCCCTGCTCTGCTTTTCCAGAATATGATCGTAAATGATATCATAGAAACGAACCATTGTTTCGGAATATATAAAAGTGTCCTTCATGGTTATAATATAAATTTATTTAATGTTGTTTGTACTTCATTTTCATAACCTGTTTTACATCTTTACGGATCTTTTTCCATTTCTTTCTTTCAGCCAGAATTGAACTTTCGTATTTTCTTCTTTCAAAATAATTAATTTCACGCTGCATTTTATTATAGCTTTTTAGCCTGTCCTCATCGAGTGTTCCATCCTCAAATGCTTTTCGGACGGCGCAGCCCGGCTCTTTTGTGTGAGTACAGTCTTTGAACCGGCAACTCTGCGCCAATGCTTCAATATCGGAGAAAATGTCACTCAATCCTTCGCTGCCCTCCCACAGCTGAAGCTCACGTAGACCGGGTGTGTCGATTATCATCCCTCCATCCTGAAGAACTACCAGTTCTCTGCGTGTTGTGGTGTGGACACCTTTATCTTTATAGCCGGTGATTTCGTTCACCTTCATAATATCACTGCCTATGAGTGTGTTTATAAGTGTTGATTTACCTACTCCTGAAGAACCGAGCAGTGCTACCGTTCTATTACCGGTAAAATATTTTCTTATCTCCTTCAATCCATAACCGGTAATACAGCTTATCATTTGGGAAGGAACATCGTTGAACAGGTCCTTAAGTTCTTCGAACGTAACATCAGGATTTTCGCAGAGATCAGATTTGCTTAGTACGATGACAGGCATTATTCTGTTTTCTTTAGCGAGTATAAGATACCTTTCCAATCGTCTTAGATTCAGGTCCTTATTCATCGAAGTCATAATAAATACAGTATCTATATTCGAAGCAAGTATTTGTTCATCCGTTTTCGCGCCAGCAGATTTTCTCGAGAACTTAGTCCTTCTAGGCATTACATCTTCGATAATTGCCTTTTTTTCTTCGGGAAAAGGACGAAATAGTATCCAATCCCCGACTGCCGGGAAATCCACTTTATTTTCACAATTAAAGTACATTTTCCCGGACATTTCGCCTGCTAGCTCTCCGTATTCGGAGTAAATTATGTGGTTGTTCTTATTCTCGACAGCAACCCGTCCGGGAGATAAGCCATCCTGATTAAGTTTAGAAAGATGTTCCTTAAAAAAAGAATTCCAACCGTATTGTTTTAGATCCATTTATTAATATTTAGTTGTTAAAATTTAGTGTATTTGTAGTTAGACCTGACAGATTGGAAAACCTGTCAGGCCGAGATTTCCTACATTGCCATCACTTCTTTTTCTCTTTGTTCGCGGAGCTGACGGGTATAAAGGCTGTAATAATAACCTTTCTTTTTCATCAGTTCGTAATGACTGCCATCTTCTATTATCTTTCCTTTGCTTATAACGAGTATCCTGTCACAATTCTTGATGGTGGAAAGCCTGTGTGCTATCAATATCGAAGTTCTGCCTTCCATCATGCTTAATATACCCTTCTGTATCCTTGCTTCAGTAATTGTATCTACTGATGAAGTTGCTTCATCCATAATGAATATCCTCGGATCGGCTAGCACAGCCCTGGCAAATGACACAAGCTGTTTTTCACCCATAGAGAGATTTTCACCACCTTCTCCGACCTCTTCATCAAGACGGTTGCTAAAATCCTCAGCACCGACGAGATTTAACGCATCGATTATTTCGCCGTCACTGGTATCATCCCTTCCATAGCGTATGTTATCGCGTACGCTTCCGGAAAAAAGGTGCGGGGTCTGGAGTACAACACCAAGACGGCTTCTCAAGCTGAACAAAGACTTTTTCCTGTAATCTACACCGTCAATTCTCAGAACACCTCCTGTAGGTTCATAGAACCTGCAAATCAGGCTCGTAATAGTTGACTTACCTCCACCTGTCTCACCGACCAGAGCAATAGATTCCCCCGCTTCTATCTTTAAATTGAAGTTCTCGATAACGGGTTTACCCTGTTCATAATGGAAGGATACATTTTCGAACTCTATATCGCCATTGATATTCTTGAAATCAGTACTGTCGGTGGAGTCATAGATCAATGGCTTTGTATCCACGAGCGAAAATATCCTTTCACCGGCGGAGATGCTGTTCTGCGCTTGGGAATAGAACCTGGTAATATCGAGTATCGGTTCAAATATCAGCGTTGCATACCCGAAAAAAGCCGCAAGCTTTCCGACAGTGATCTCCGGCGGTATAGCCAATACCATATTCCCTCCGAAGTAAAGTACAAGTGCGGCTCCAACCGAGCCTATAAAAACTACCATCGGAATGAATATCGCGCTAAAGAAAGCCGACCTGTAAGCAGACCATCTCATTTTTTCACTCAATCCTCGGAATTCCTTACTTACTCTTTTTTCCTGAACCATACTTTTATTCACTTCCACACCGTTGATGTGTTCATTGAAGCTGGCAGTAATCTCGCTGTTATATTTTCTTGCCTGCCGGGAATACATCAAAATAAGCATCCTTATCTTTATGGAAACGACCATGAGAACAGGAATTGTCAGGGTAACAATTGCTCCCAGCTTCCAGTTATATATGAACATCGCTATCACACAAAACACAATCATGCCCGTTCCCCAGATGACTGAGATCATTTCCCACGAGATAAGCTCGGTCACTTTCACTGCATCTGAAGAGATCCTGGAAAGGAGCCAGCCGACAGCAGACTTATCAAAGAAAGAGAACGAAAGCCTCTGCAGTCTAATAAACATCTGCTGCCTGATATCAAACATCACGTATTCCTGTATCCTGCCCGCATAATAAATAAATCCCATCACACAAACGGCAATCAACGACCCCATCCCAAACAGGAGCAGACAATAAAATTTCAATCCTGCCAGATCCGCCGGGGTTCTAAGGCCGGGATGCTCTTTATATGTGTTCGTGACAGGGAATATCACCTTATCCAGCAAGTTCATCCATACGAGCGGGAATACCGATTCCACGGCAGCCACGAGCAGGATAAATATTGTGAAGGCAGTTACCCACTTCGGATACTTTAAGCTGTATGTGAACAGCCTCTTCAGAAAAGGCAGTAAAGCCCCTTTGGTCTTATAATGCTGTTCCTGCATTTGTGCCATATTATTTCTCCGTTTCTTTCATTATAATCTTGATTATTCAGTGCTGATTATTTGTTTATCGATAAATCTTTTACTTTTCTTTTCTCTAATTATATTTTCCTTCTTTAATTCGGAATCTATCTCATCTTCGATAGATACTTGTATATCAAATATTTTCCTGTAAAAGCCGTGGTTCATGATAAGTTCCTCATGCGTTCCGGACTCTTCGACCGTACCTTTATCAAGAACTATGATCCTGTCGCAGTCCTGTATGGACGTAATCCTGTGTGCAATGATGAAGGTTGTCTTACCTTTCAGGATACGCCTGAGAGCACGCTGTATAGCATATTCCGTTTCGGAATCCACTGATGAAGTGGAATCATCCAGAACAAGAATATCCGGGTTTTTCAGAAGAGTCCTTGCAAGGGTTACACGCTGTTTTTGACCTCCTGAAAGAGTCACACCTTTTTCGCCCACGACTGTATCATATGAATCCGGAAAAGCTTCCTCAATGATGCCGTGTATGTTAGCTATCTTTGCCGATTCTATTACTTCTTCTATGTGCGTATCCGGTTTTACATATGCGATATTATCCTTTATTGTAGTAGAGAAGAGGAACGGTCTCTGCAGCACAACACCGAACCTGCTCCTCAGGTACTCTTTCGAATATTCACTTATATTCCTGCCGTCTATCCTGATGGTTCCTGAATCCGGTTCATAGAATCTCATCAAGAGCGAGATGATGGTAGATTTACCGCAGCCCGTAGGACCCAGAAGTGCTATCTTCTCACCCTGCTTCACCGAGAAGCTGATATTATTCAATACATTGTCTTTTGAATTCTTATCATATTTAAAACTGACGTTCTCGAACAGTATCTCACCTTTCAGCTTCTTGTAATCGTTGTAGCTGCCCGAATAATTTTCTTCCGGGTAATTCAAAATGGAATAGACTCTCTGTATTGCAACAGAAGTCATTCCCATTTCACTTACAAGTTGAGGTACTCTTCTCATAGGCCAGGTTACCATCATTGCATAAGAATAGAATGCAATATACTCACCCGCGGAAATAACACCGGTCAATGCAAAGTAGCCTCCAATAAATACGGATATGGTTATCTGCAGGTGAACGATAAAATCCGATGAAGGCCAGAATATCCTGTGGAGGTTAGCCAACTTTATTCCCCAGTCGCGAGCTTCCCTGTTCTGTCTGGTGAACTTATTAATCTCGTATTCCTCTTTAGCAAAAGCTTTCACCACTCTAATACCTGATAGATTTTCCTGAACGATAGAAGTTAATCTATCTTGCCTCTTCTCGTGCTCGGTCCATACTTTGCTTTCCTTTCTGAAGAAGTACATAGAACCGATCGAAACAATTGGCAGTGAGGTTATCGCTATTAACGCATAGGTAAGGTTAATGCTTAGCATCATGAAGAACGAACCGAAGAATACAGCGGTCATCCTCACAATTTCTACAACCTGGATCGACGAGAATTTCCGTATTGTTTCCACATCGCCTGTACATCGCTGTACCAGTTCACCTGTCGGTGTCCTGCTGAAATACTCCAGCGGTAAATGCTGTATATGTGTGAAAAGATTATCCTTCAGCTTTTTAACAGCCTTTTCTGTAGATGAGGCACTTATAGCACTGGCAGCAAACATAAAAGCCGCCCTGGACAGCGATATAACGAGAAATAATAAGCCCAGGCTAACCAATACTACACGCAAGTTATCCGGCTTCATTTCCGGCAGGAATGAGTACAGCATTCTTGTGACAAAGTCATCAGCCGTGACCTTTTCTGTTCCATTGCTGAGAAAGAAGACTATTACTTTATCAACGGCTATTTGCAGTACTCTCGGCTCAAGCATCCTTATGATTATCGAAATAATGAGAAATATGCCCGAAGTCAGGTAGAAATACTTCCACCTGTCCAGAATTTCAAACAATTTTGTAAGACTTTTCAATTATTTCTCCTTTTTTTATCCTTATCTCCCATTACGATCGGGGAAATGTATAGGGGTTAAAAAAAAACCGCAGACTTATTTTATTTGTCCGCGGTTTAAAACTCTTTTTATTATGGGTATGATTATTCTGTACTCCTCCATTTAAACCACGGACATACTGCACCCATAGGTGTAATGCAATTGACTGAGTCAAACTTAATATGTAAATAGGTAATTGCCATTTTAGTTAATGATACACCTAAGTTTTATTTAAGTTAGTAAAACGTGGTTCATTTAACACACAAAGTTATGGAAAAAAACCGAAAGTGTCAAGAGGAAGAGAAAAATTCTATATAATATAATAAAATTTCTATCATATTAGTATCTTAGTTCATTATTTATTAATAAAAATTGAATGGAAGAATTCCATATGAAATTCATCCTGCGTTGATATGACCTTACCGATCCTAGATACACAGATTACTTGTACTTGGCATTTCTATCTGGATCCCCTCTTGCCTCTCTCTGCAGATCAACGAGTCGAATCGTCGACAGGCAGGCAGGAATAACAAACAGTGTTGAACCGCCTATGCAGTCATTTCGACTGTTAGGACTGTGACAGCTTTGCCGGTTAGATATACACGGTCTCCTTGTACTCTTACGCCCAACGTTCCGCCTCGTTTTGATGCCTGGTAAGCCTTGAAAATATTCTTATTCAGCTTCTTCATCCAGTACGGACCCAGTACGCAATGCGCAGAACCTGTTACCGGGTCTTCATTAACTCCCATTGACGGAGCAAAAAATCTTGAGATGAAATCATATCCCGGCATATCAGCTTTTGCCGTCACAAGCACTTCACCGCTGAAAGGAAGCGTTCTCATCGTTTCAATATCAGGTTTAAGCGAACGGATTTCTTCTGCGTTCTTCAATTCTGCAATATAGATCCATTTCGATTTTCCTGTATAGACAGGTTTTGTTCCAATAGCTTTTTCAAGATCAGGGAATATAGAAATCTCTTCTGTATCCATTGCAGGAAAATTAAGCTCAATCTCTTCATCTTTAAATCGAGCGGTCAGCAGCCCGCTTTTAGTATGAAAATGTATTATGTCTTCTACTTTAACAATTCCTTGTTCCCGCAAAAGATGTGCACTCGCTAAGGTGGCATGTCCGCAGAGGTTTATCTCCGCAACGGGTGTAAACCACCGGAGCAGAAAATCTTTACCCGATCTCACAATAAAAGCGGTTTCCGACAGATTCATTTTAAATGCAATGTTCTGCATCTGCTTATCGTTGAGCTCTTTTTCGAGTATGCATACACCGGCGGGATTTCCGGAAAACGGCTTATCGGTAAATGCATCGACTGTATGAATTGGTATTAACATAGAAATTATATTATTTTTATGTTTTTAAGTCTATGATGTGCAAGAGAAAAATCTTTATAACAAAACCCGGGGTAAAATAAAAAACCCCGCTTCTGAGCGGGGTTAATTTAAAATCGAATTATTAAAACAGCAATTACTTTGCTAATACCATTTTTTTTACTTCAGTCTTCTCTGTTGTTTTTAACCTGTAGAAGTAGATTCCGCTTGGTAGATTCGATGCATTGAACTTTATCGAATGTTCTCCTTCATTTTGCTGTCCGTCTACCAAAACGGAAACTTCTCTGCCCAGCCTGTCATATATAGTTATTTTAACATAGGTAGAGTTTTTAAGTACATAGCTAATATTGGTTTCGGGATTGAAGGGGTTCGGATAGTTCTTCAGGTTAAAGTAAGATTCCGTAGAATTATCCTGGCTGTTTGCTGTTTCCTGTTTTACTTCTTTATTAGGTCTCTCGGAAATCAGGGCAATCCCCGTTTCGATCTTAGCTGTTTTGAAATCTTTTCCAGTCTGGTAGGAAATCTGAATGCCCATCGCTTCGTTTTCAAGAATAGAGAAATCTTCTCCAGCTAATTTCGATATGACCTTAAATTCGTTCTCGTTGATATTGATATGTATCTCTTTCCAGCCTGAGAAATTGAGGGAAATAGGTTTTGACTCGAGCCTGGTATCGAAATTCTCGTCATATCTCCCGTCATTATTCCTATCAAAAAGGATCTGGACGGTTGCGTTCATGTCTAAACTTACACCCTGAAGCATTAATGTTAGAATATTATCCTCGGTCACCTGTATTTTTTGTTCTTTCCTGATGAGGCCTACAAAGGAATTCGCTCCCGTTACAGCATCGGTAGCTAAAATCTCAGCATATCCATTCTCAAGATTATCATTTTCATGAGAATATTTCATAGTGAGATTTCCGCCCCAATACCAACCCGGAAGCTTATGGTCTCCGAAACTATCGATTACGTTATTAGTTTGTGAATATGCACTGGAAAGGCAAAAACACAAGGTAAGCAAGATTGCGCAAAGTCCACCAATGATTTTCTTCACTCTTAAATTTACCTCCTTTAATATTTAGAATATGAGTCAGACTACTTAACAAGGGTCATCCGTTTTACGGATGAATAGTCTCCCTGCTGCAGTCTGTAGAGGTAAATCCCTGCGGGAAGGTTAGTAGCATCGAACGAGTATTCATAGTCCCCGGCTATTTGATACTCATCTATAACTACCTGCACCACCTGTCCGACTAGATTGTAAACCGTTAATTTTACTGCTCCGTCGGTTTTCAGAGTATATGAAAGTATAGTGGATGGATTGAAAGGATTCGGATAATTCTGATTTAAAACAAACTTATCCGGGTTACCCTTCATATCATCAAGATGTTTTTTAGTAAAGGCGCTTGAATTAAACGTACCTAAAATAAAAAACAAACTTAATAAGTAAACATATACTTTATACATTACCTCTTATTTAATTAACCGAAACTACGCAAAAAAGATGAAATTGTCAAGATATTATTCTTGAACGGAGGTATTAAAAACCTTCAATAATAAGCGGGAAATGGCATTTTTGCCATTTCCCCTAAAATTATTTCCATTACTGTATCTCAACAGCTACAATTCTCTCCTGTTTATCGGGAGTAACGATTCTCATTAGTATAGAATCACCTTCCTTTTTCCCATTAACTATTTCAGCTAAGTCATCTACGTTACTAATTTTCTTTTTGTCAGCTTCAGTGATTACATAATTCTCTCTTATACCTCTCATGAAAGCTTCAGAGAAATTATCAACGGAGGTGACCAGTATACCATTCTTTACATCATATTTATCTTTTATCGTATTATCGATATTCGTCACCTGCATACCCAGCGGTTTTATAACTTTGGATGAAAGAGAACCTTCGTTCTTCTGTTCACTTTGATTTTCATTCATTGCCTGATTTTCATTTTCATCTGTACGGGGTTTCAAAGTAACTTCTTTATCAATATTCTTACCGTCCCTGAAGAGAGTGAGTTTAACAACTTCACCCGGGTGCTTGCTTCCGATCAAAGCCTGCAATTCATTTGCTGCATCTACAGTTTTTCCATCTACTGATAATATGACATCACCTACTTTGATACCTGCTTCTTCACCGGCTCCTCCTTTTACAACTCCCTGTACCAGGACACCTTCTGCTTTGCTCAATCCGAGTCCTTTAGCCATTGTTTCATCTATGGATTGGATGTTCACACCGATATAGCCCCTAATCACTTTACCGTTCTTTATTAATTCGGGGACTACGTTCTTTACCAAATTAACCGGAATTGCAAATCCATAACCCTGGTAATAACCGGTATTTGTTTTAATTGCCGAATTGATTCCGACCAGCTGACCGTTCATATCAACCAAGGCACCTCCGCTGTTGCCCGGATTAATCGCAGCGTCGGTTTGTATGAAATCCTCAATACCGTATCCTTTTGCGTCAGCATTTATGCCGATATTCCTACCCTTTGCACTAACAATACCGGCTGTAACCGTTGAATTTAATCCGAGCGGATTCCCGATCGCCAGCACCCATTCACCTACCTGCACATTATCCGAATTTCCAAAAGACATAACCGGCAGATCATTAGCATCGATCTTTATCACTGCGATATCTGTGTTAGGATCTGTTCCAATCAACTTTGCGTTGAACTCACGCTTATCAGTAAGAGTGACCTTTATCCCATTCTTGCCGGCATCCCTGACAACATGGTTATTTGTAACAATGTAACCATCCTTTGAAATGATCACACCTGAACCGCTACCAACTTCCGGCATTTGATCGGGCATTTTGAAATCAGGACCGAAGAAAAAATGGAACGGGTTGTTCTCATCACCCTGTTGATTATTTTTAGGTTCTGTTTTCACAACAATACTGACAACAGTAGGTGTGACTACCTTGCTAACTTCAATAAAAGCATCATTAAGGGCTTTTATTTCAGGATTAGGTTTTACGGGCGGAGTTGTGTTAAAATCTATCGGTGAATCCGAGAATAATACTTTTGCTCCGCTGAAGTTCGCAATTAAAGCTGCACCGAAAATTAATGCGAATAATACCACTAATCCCGCTGCTATTATTGATTTTCTTGACATTTATTTATCTCCTTTGATTAAATAATAACTTATTTCAGTAAATATCAGAATGTACGCCTTTATACTATAAATCCGTCTCCTTCGTGTTAAATACTCTTTTTGTTTTTGAAAAATTTATGCTGTCAAAATGCTCTTCAAAATATTTTTCAAAGAAATTATCCAGAGCTTTCACAGATGGCTTTAAAATATTAAATCGTGTAATCTCCTCAAAGTTCCCGTTTTTAAGAACATCAAATATTGATTCGCCGGGTATGTTTGAAGCAGGTTTATCCATTACTTTCTGGTTATCAAACCCGTGCCCATCGTCCCGTTCGTGTTTATAATTATATAAATTATGGAATTTACTATCAATAGATTTATTAATATTACCTTTATCTAGTACTTTCATTGCATTTTTATCCACCTCGAAACCGAGGATTTTAGCTAACTTAAACTCATAAATAAATAACACATTAACATAATTTTTAGTTGCGTTATCAAGATGCTTGAGAGCCTGAGTAATAAGGTTAAATAAAGTTTTATTTTCCTGATTTTCCATAGTTGCTTTATTTACCAGTTCAATAATTCTGAAGCCCAACTCGACTTTTCTGTCATTATCATGTATCCTTCTAAAAGAATTAATATATTCAGCACCCGAGAGTAAATGCAAAGTTCTGTTTTCCTTAAAATACAGCATGGCTTCGATGTATGCCATTGACTGGAGAACCCCTCCCCAACGTGTCTTAGTATTTCTGACTCCTTTTGCAATAGTTCTTAATTTACCATGCGTTTGGGTGTACAGTGTTACTACCTTGCTGGACTCGCGGTAATTATCCGATTTCAGAACTACGGCAGGTGTTTTGATTATAGGCATATTCTTAAGTCTTTTACTTTTCCTCCTTGTTAAAATCATCTGCATGAGAAACAGACTGTACATAAGCCCGGAACAGATGTTTTATCCCTTTGAAATTATACGGGGGATAATGGACTTTGTATTCGGTCACTATAGCAGTAACCAGCTCATTTGGAACCAAATCAAAAGCTGGATTCAGTACAGGTGCATTTTCTTCAGTAATCATGTATCCGTTTATCGTTCTCACTTCATCGGGATCACGTTCTTCAATAATAATTTCTTCACCCGAGTTTATATCAAAATCTATAGTAGTGCTCGGTGCTGCAACATAAAAAGGAACATTATGGAATTTACAGTTGACTGCAAGCGAATAGCTTCCGACTTTATTAACCACATCACCGTTGGATGCTATCCGGTCTGCACCTATTATCACACAATCCACCAGACCTTCTTTCATAAGATTCGCAGCCATAGAATCGACGATAAGCTCATAATCCACGGCATTCTGTTCCAGCTCGTATGCCGTGAGGCGTGAGCCCTGTAAAAGCGGTCTTGTTTCATCTGCATAAACGAATATTTTCTTAGCCTGCTTTATAGCGGTCGTGATTATACCCAATGCCGTACCTATACCGCCTGCCGCCAGCTCACCGGTGTTGCAATGTGTAAGAATATTCATGGATTCACCTATCAGGTCGGAACCGTTCACACCTATACGCCTGCAAAGTTCGATATCTTCGTTATATATTGCATCGGCTTCATCGAGTATTATGGATTCTATCTCGTCTATTGCCCTTTCACGGTTCAGTTCATAAGCATTCTGTAATCTATCCAGAGCATAAAACAAATTCTTCGCAGTGGGTCTTGATTTTCGGAAATCCTCAAGCAGTTCATAAAAAAAATTTTCCTGCTGTTTTTTACTCTCGAATTTAGCGTTAGATATACCAAGTACTATACCATAAGCAGCTGCTATGCCTATCAGCGGCGCTCCCCTTATTTTTAACTGTACGATAGCCGACAGGATGTCTTTGTAGTTCCTCGTTTTGATATACTTTTCTTTCTGGGGCAGTAAAGATTGGTCGAGAAAGATAATTTCGTTTTTATCAGTATATTCTAATTTGTTGATCATTTATATCGTATTAACTGAAATAAAACGAATTTTATAGTAATCTGCCTACCGGTATCAAATAGATGTGAATTCTGATAATCTTTTAAATTCGTTGAACCTGTCTTTGATCTCGAATGTTGATAGGTCTCTCATACGATCCAGCGAAAAACTTTCTACCGCAAATGAAGCTATGGTGCTGCCGTAAATTACCGCACGTTTCATGTTTTCATATGAAAGATCCTCGGTCCTGGCAAGGTGACCGATAAAGCCTCCTGCAAAGCTGTCACCTGCCCCGGTCGGGTCATATATCGCTTCCAGAGGGTATGCAGGAGCGATGAACAGATCATCGTGGTAGAACAGAAGTGCTCCATGCTCACCTTTTTTTATTATAAGTATCCTGGGTCCGAATGACTCTATCACTTTTGCTGCTCTAATAAGATTTGCCTCATGTGACATCTCCCTTGCTTCGGAATCATTTATTATCAGAACATCTACATACTTCAACACATCCAGAAGTTCATTAAGCATGCCCCCTATCCAGAAATTCATCGTATCGGCAACAACCAGCTTCGGTTTTTCAACCTGAAGAAGGACCTTTTTTTGCAGTACGGGATTGATATTACCCAGGCAAACATAGGTACTCTTCTTGAAAGGATCCGGAACAACAGGATCAAAGTTGGCAAAGGCATTTAATTCCGTTGTTATGCTGTCTCTTGTGTTAAGATCAAAGCTGTATTTACCATGCCAGTGGAAAGTTTTCTCATCTTCCTTTATTTGCAGGCCTTCAAGATCAATTTCCTTTTCCCTCAAAAAATCCAGTTCCTTTTTAGGAAAATCATACCCTACCACTCCCACAAGCCTGACCGGTTGTATGAAATAACTGGCAGCAACCGAAATAAACGTAGCAGAACCGCCGAGAGTCCTTTCAGCTTTTCCAAACGGGGTTTCTATAGTATCAAGCGCTAATGAACCAACAACGAGTAAAGACATATGATATTATTTGGATAAAGGATATAAAAAAATTTCTAATTAAGCAAATTACAAAACACATAAACAAAATAAAAGGTAAGGCAGTAAGGTTGATATGTGATAAGAACTACAAGCTAAAATAAGTATATATCTTTTAAAAGAAAGCCTCGGGGAATAAGTACCTTTGAAGTCCCGGTAGAAATTGAATTTCTTATTTATTCTGTTTAAAATCGACTCCGGTGAACATGATGGATAAAGTTTCTCTATCGAGGCGCTGCCATATACAAGCAACAAAGTCATTATAAGAAGAAATACCGATATAATCACCAAAGAAGGTTTTCTTCTCAGGAATAAAAGGTTCTTCGGAAATCTTAATATTCTCGAATGTTTCACCTCCATCTGTGGATCTGGCAAGATATACGTCTGTTTGAAGATCTTTATAATTTCTTCTGTCATAAAATAAAATATTAACAGCCCCCGTGATCGGGTCAACAGACATCCAGCTCATGAACTGCTGCTTTTTATTTCCAACAGAATCATCATTTACCCTTTTCACATCACTCCAGGTATTGCCACCATCGGTCGATTTTACGAGAAATATATCAACATCATCAGTTCCGTTCCTGCGGTCTGAAAAATTGATATATATAGTCCCTCTATATGCATCATTGCTAATATCACAGGCAGTTACGGGCATTCCATTGCAGCGGTATAACCCCGGTATGTCATATTCCCAACCACCATATTGCTGGGCTACGGGAATTTCCTTATCGAGCCATGTTGACCCGGCAGTATGTGAAACATTAAAAACTATCCCTGCCGGACCTGACCAGGAAACATAGACCTCCCCGTTCGGTCCTACGCATGGTACCGCTCCTTCATCTGTATTAGATGAATCAAGGCAGTCTCCAAAAGTGCTGTTGATCTGACGTGCGTCATTCCAGGTAAAGCCCCTGTCAGTTGAACGTGAAAACATTATATTTGAATGATGATCGGGGTCCTTGCTCCTATACCGGTCGAATTGCGTCCAGGCAAGATATACGTAACCATTCCTCTTCCAGTCGCTGCAGGCCCAATCTTTATCCTGTATCTTAGGCGGGTTCTTTCCTACGTAACTCCCCGGGTCTGACCATGACATCCCTCCATCTGCAGACACCTGGCATACAATTCTGTCAAGCCACTTTGTGACTGAGGGTTTAGCGAGATGAAAATAACACGCATTTCCCTTTTTATCGAAGACCACACACGGATCGCCCCACACACCGCTTTCAGACGATTCGATCGTTCCTTCATTCCAGGTAGAACCTCCATCGAAAGAATAATAATAGTTATCAAGATTTGCTCCTGCTATCAGGTTTAAGGGATTGTGCGGGTTTATAGAAATGCTGACCTCGTTCGGGCTGTTATATTTTGAGTTCACTCTGATATTTTTGTATTGAGAATAGAATAATGAAGTTATTGAAAGCAGGTATATGATACTAAACAGGTATTTCCTCATAAATATGTATTAATACTTACAAATAATCTTTTAGAATTCACATTCTTGATTCTGGATATCGCTAACGAATTTATTAAAAAAGTATTTGATGACAATAATCTTCTGCTGATGTTTTTAATAAATATAAACCCACGATGATCGATCGTAGGTTTATATAATAAATACTATAAAAAACATTTATTTAGACAGTACCATTTTCTTTGTTTCGGTGAATGAGTTATCTCCTGCCTTAATCGTATAAAAATATACTCCGCTCGAATAATTCATTGCATTC
This sequence comes from Ignavibacteria bacterium, assembly GCA_049516635.1. Classification (GTDB taxonomy): domain Bacteria; phylum Bacteroidota; class Ignavibacteria; order Tepidaquicellales; family OLB5; genus JBEKSX01. Next base: position 32,569 of record JBEKSX010000001.1, read on the forward strand.
CATTCATATTCGTAGGTGCCCGGTGCAAGATCTTCATTCACTAAAACCGTAATTTCTCTTCCCAGAATGTCATATATAACGAGCTTCACCGGCACTGAGTTCAAATTGCCTGAAGGAATATCAAATCTGATCTTCGTGCTCGGATTAAAAGGATTCGGGTAATTTTGTGACAAACTGTAAGATTTCGGCAACTCGTTTGAGGGATTTTTTACCGGTAACGGATAATCAACGATCGCAGCCCATATACTAAGCTGTCCGCTTTGTAATCTAGCCCATATTGGTCTGACACTGCCATTTGCTGCCGTAACATTTGTATAATCACCGAAGAATGTCCCCGAGGTTGGAGTAAAAGGTGAAGAGCTGACCTTAAAATTTGTGAATGTCGTTCCGCCATCTGTTGATCTTGCCATATATACATCCGTTTGGTTATCTGTGTAATTTCTTCTGTCATAAAATACGAAATACAGATATCCTGTAGATTGATCTATGGTCATCCAGGTGAAGAATTGCTCTTTCCCTGCAGGATCGTCATTGACCTTACTGGGAGTGCTCCAATTCAAGCCTCCATTAGTTGATCTTACCATCTTCACATCGTGGTCAGCTGGACCTGCCGAGTCGGTCCAGTTAATATAAATATAACCATTGTATGGACCTCCGCTGAGATCGCAGCATGTAACCGGTAATCCATTGGCCCTGTAAATACCTGAAATATTATAATCCCAACCGCCCGGCTGGTCGCATACATAGGTCGGGGCTGCAAGCCAAGTAGTTCCTCCATCGGTAGACTTTTGAAAATAAATACCATATTGTGAGTTTAAAATTTTAGGACCTGCCCAGCCGACATAAAGAACGCCGTTGGGTCCCACTGCCGGAACTGCCCCTTCCATTGTATTATCCATATCGTGACAGTCACCGGAAAGTGCATTCAATCTTATAGGCGGGTCAAGCCAGTTCAATCCGCCATTTGTTGATCGTGAGAATAATATTCTTGAGCTGTCATTCGGTTGACTGCTGTTATAGGAATCAAATTGTGTCCATGTCACATAAATCCAGTTACCGCGCGTGCCATGAGTCCAGTCTACCGCAGACCATGCTTTGTCCTGCTCTGCCCTCCCATTGGGATTTAGACCCATGTATGTCCCAGGGTTTCCGTAGCTGACACCGGCATTTGTAGATTTAGCACATACTATTCTATCGATCCAGATAGCCGGCGCAGGCGGATTCGAGAGGTGGAAAAAGTAGAAATTACCTGCAGTATCAACCTGCATAGCGGGATCGCCCCAAACACCGCTTATATTATCAACGAGAGTACCTTTTGTCCAGTTATATCCGCCGTTAGAAGACCAATAGTAGAAATCAATATTAGCTCCGGCAACTAGTTGGTTAATATTTTTAGGATTTATTGCAATCGAAGGTTCTTCAGGTGCCCCAACATTATCTACCATCACATTTAGATATGTCTGAGCATTTAATATACCATAGAACGATAGTAAAAAAGAAAGAATATAAATGTATTTTTTCATCATTTTTTAATACAATAACATCAAAATTCCTTATAATGTTAAAGGGCTAACAAATAAGATATATTGATAAAATTAAAGTTTAAAATAAATTATTATTTAATAGATATTACTAACTTAAAATTATACTTGCAGTTTCTAAACTATTGAATGAATCTATTTCGATAATATCATTTTCCTGGTTTCACTGAATGAATTATCACCGGTTGTAAGTGTATAAAAATAAACTCCACTCGAATAATCCGCTCCATTCCATTCGTATTCGTAAGTACCCGGAGGAAGCTTCTCATTTGCAAGAACTGAAAGCTCTCTTCCGAGAATATCGTACACCAGCAGCTTAACCTGCACAGGACTTCCCATGCTCTCCGGAATATCAAATCTGATCTTAGTCGACGGGTTAAACGGATTAGGATAATTCTGAAATAAACTATACGATTTTGGAATTTCAGAAGTTATGCTTTTAACAATAAGGGGTTCTTCCAGGATAGCAGTCCATATACTAAGCTGACCGCTCTGTAGTCTTGTCCAGATAGGCCTTACACTTCCGTGCGAAACAGTTATGTTATTATAATCACCAAAGAACACGCTGGAGGTTGGTGTGAACGGACTTGAACTTATCCTGAAATTATAGAAGCTCGCTCCTGCATTCGTCGACCTTGCTATATATACATCTGTCTCGTTATCTGTGTAATTACGCCTGTCATAAAAGACAATGTAAATATATCCGGAAGTTTGATCAACTGTCATCCATGTGAAAAACTGTTCTTTCCCCGGAGCGTCATCATTAACCCTAACAGGTGAGCTCCAATTGAATCCTCCGTTAGTGGATCTTATGAACTTTACATCGTGGTCACCTGTTCCTGCTTCATCACTCCAGTTTATATAAATATTCCCGTGATATGGTCCCGGGCTAAGATCGCAGCATGTTATAGGCATCCCGTTGCACCTGTAGATACCCGGTATGTCATAAGTCCACCCGCCCGGTTGATTGGTGACGTAAATATCATCCGGGAGCCAGGTTATTCCACCGTCAGTTGATCTATCGAAGAAAATCCCATACTGAGAATTAATTACTTTCGGACCTGCCCACGCTACATATATCTCGCCATGCGGTCCAACGACTGGTACTGCTCCTTCAGTAGTATTATCACCATCAAGGCAATCGCCTCCGAGCCTACTAATGCGAACCGGAGTACTCCAGTTAGCTCCGCTGTTCGATGAACGTGAAAATAGGATTCTCGAACTATCCGAAGTATTAGAACTGCCATAGCTATCGAATTCGGTCCATGTAACATAGATCCAGTTGCCCCGAGGACCATGTGACCAATCAACACCGGTCCATGCTTTATCCTGAGCTTTTGTTCCGTTCAAACCGGTATAAGTTCCTGGGTTCCCGTAATTAATTCCGCCGTTTGTTGATTTAGCACATACTATTCTATCGATCCAGTTACCCGGTGAAGGCGGATTCGCAAGGTGGAAAAAGTAGAAATTACCAGCAGTATCAACCTGCATGGAAGGGTCACCCCAAACACCGTTCTGGTTATCAACAAGGGTTCCCTTAGTCCAGTTAAAACCGCCATTCGAAGACCAGTAATATAAATCAATATTGGCACCTGCAACCAGCTGGCTGATATTTTTAGGGTTTATACTTATAGAAGGTTCTTCAGGCGCACCGACATTATCTATCATCACATTCTGGAATGTTTGTGCAATAACAATGCCATAAAGAAAAGTGAAAAATAAAAAAGAGGAAATTAAAATGTACTTTATCTTCATAGATTTTAAATAATAAATAGTAAAATCTTTAAAATTGTTAAATGATTCAAGCTAAAAAGCAGGCTGGTTATCCAATTATTTAAATCATCTGGAAATCAGTTCATTCCTTTACTTCAATGCCCTTATCATCTTCAAATCCGAATAATTTTGCCAGACTGTGCTCCAGATATTTTACGATCGAATTTGTAACTATATCATCGATAGTACTGCCGCCGGGCACAGCATAATAAACAAGCCTGAATCTGCTGCTAAGATGAGCCTCTTTTTTCGCATAATTAACTGTTTCGTAAAGTCCTCCAATCTCATCTACAAGTCGTTTATTGAAAGCATCCGTTCCCAGCCAAACTCTGCCCTGAGCTACCTGTTCAACTTCGCTTTTAGAGAGTTTTCTGCCTTCACTAACCGTACTTATAAACCTGTCATAATAATAATCGATCAGTCCCTGCAGGATCTCCAATTCATCCGGGCTAAGCTCCTTGTACAAAGAGCCAATATCGGAATGCTCCCCTCGCTTAAATGTCTCAACTCTGATTTTTTGGCTTTGCATTAAGCTGTCAAGATTAGGCTTTGCACCGAAAACCCCTATGCTCCCCGTAACGGTCAGCTCGTCACAAAATATTTTATCCGCATTGCATGAGACATAATATCCTCCTGATGCTGCCGCAAATCCCATCGAAACATATAAAGGTTTTTTATATTTCTTTTTAAGTCTTATTATGGCAGCATTGATCTCTGCAGAAGCCAGGGCTGAACCTCCTCCTGAATCGACACGCAGGATAATCGCCTTGACTCTCGGGTTCGCAAACGCATCCTCAAGCTGACGCACCACGGTTTCGGAACCGGTACTTCTGCCCTTGCTAAGAAAAGGAATTTGTATCGGATCAGGCGCTTCGCTTTCGCCTGAAGTGATCGTACCGTGTACACCGACAACTGCAATGGCATCCGGTTCCCCCCAGCCATCATCCCATACTGAACGGTTAACATTGCTTAAAAAACGTGAGGAACGGTTGTTTTTTTCAACCAGGTCTTTAGCATCCTGATACCAGCCGTTCGCATCTACCAGACCCAGCCGTTTTGCTTCCCTACCCGAAACCGGTTGTGAAAGTTTTTCACGCATGTAATCATCAAGAGTAATATTTCTTGCTGTTATTACTCTTTGATTCATTTTATCATATACAATGTCGAGAATCCTGTTAATCACTTCTTTTGCTTCAGTTGTGGTTGAATCGAGCAATCCCTGAAAGGTAAGTTTATATTTCCCTGCATAAAATGTTTGTAGTTCAATACCATACTTCTGAAGAAATTGTTTATAATTCATTACATCAATAGATAATCCGTAAAATAGTATCGCTTCATCAGGCATCACTATATCATTGGCGAATGTGGCAATATAATATTCTACGGGTCCTGCATCTTCGGGGAAATAAGCAGTAATTTTTTTACCCTTAGATTTAAACCGTTCCAGTGCGTTCGTAAGCTCTTCTACGGCAGCTGATATTGCAACTATCCTGGTTCCCTCATGAGGGTATATCTTCAGAAGCATACCTCTGATCGATTCATCTTTCGAGGCATAGTCAATATCAGCGATTACTTCATGGATACTCCTTTCCCCTTTTCCAAGTACACCAAAAAACACATCATCAGTAGAATAATCCTGTAGTGAGCCGGATAAAGTTATTTCTACGATCTTCTTACTTTCCCTTATAATGCTCTTCCTTTTTTCTAAATTAAATGATAAAGAAAAATCCGAACCTGCGCTTCTATATGATGTGAATGAATTATCCCAGTCAGTGAATTTATGAAATGAATTATTATATCTCGCAGAAAAATTCGGCAAATCAAAACGTACGCCAAAATTAAAATAATCATCGGTGTTTATATCATTTATCCTTGTGAAATTTCCGTTAAAATGGACACCGTCAGCAGCTTTAATATCACATCCGAGTTTAATCAGATTTTTTTCAAAAAATCCAGAATTTGTGTATGGAATACAGCTGAAATCCGCCAAAAATGTCAGCCAGTCTTTTATAAATGGACGGACAGCGGCTCCAACAGTATATTTTACACAAGGTGTATTATTCTGGCTAAAGCTTTCATCATATTTGACAGTTACAGCTGTGGAAATATAGCCTGAAGGTCTGAATAAAAATCCAAACCCGCCTCTGAAACGTGGCATATTGCTATCAAAAAAATCAGCAGATTCTATTTTCCTCATATTAAGCCATTCTGCGAGCACCCCGACATCCAAGCTCTTGTTGCCTATACCAAATCCTAATGAGATCGTACTAAGCTCGTTGCTAAAGGGTTTGACGGAAAGATCATTAGCCGCACTTCTGCCTGTAATAGCATTCCTGTAAGATAATCCAAAATTACCAGCATTAATCAATATGTCATATTCGTCTAATTGGGAACTCCCTAAATAATTATTAATGAAAAAATTTAAGTTCAGGTTCAATTTGTGTTTCAATCCCAGCACAGCCGGATTCAGTCTGAATGCATTTGCGCCCTCATCATTAGCAGAGAACTGGTACATTTCATTTGACGGATTAAAAAGATCAATATCCTGTGGAAAGATGTTTTGAAAAGTCAACAAAATGAACAAGCTTAGAAAAAGCAATGGATTCTTTTTCATACTTTTTAGGTTTAATAATTTAGCAAAAATGATTGGTGCTATTGTAAACTATTCTAATATAACTATTTAAAAAAATTTATGAACAGCCAAATTTCATTAGTAACAAAGATAATACCTATATTAATGTTTTCATTATTTTCATTTATTTCGTGCAAAGGACAGGATATTACATTGAAAGAAGGTGATCAAGCACCTGATTTCACACTTCAATCGGATGAAGGCCAGCAGGTTAAACTGTCAGACTATAAAGGTGTTTCTAACATTATTCTTTATTTTTATCCTAAAGATGAAACACCGGGATGTACGAAAGAAGCCTGCAACTTCCGTGATAATCTGTCTCAATTCAAAGACATGAACACTGCAGTTCTCGGAGTCAGCGTGGATGATATTGACTCTCACAAAGAATTTAAACAAAAGGAAAATCTTAATTTCACATTGCTCGCAGATCCCGATAAGAATGTAACAAAGGAGTACGGGGTATTGAGTGTAATAGGGTTTGCTTCAAGGGTTACATTTGTGATTGATAAGGATGGCATCATTAGGAAGATTTATCCGAAAGTTGATCCGAGTGAGAATTATAAGGACCTTCTGGCGTTTCTAAAAACGATGTAAAACAGCAAACTTTTTAAGTATGCTGTTTCAGACGGCTTTGTTTTGCCTTTATGGACATGTTGTGAGAACTTTTCGGTGTGAGAATTATACAAAAGAAAAAGGAGGATCATTAGGGATCCTCCTTTTTACTTAAATTCACTCCATAAACTATTTGACCAATACCATTTTCTTCACATCTGTGAAATCACCAGCTGTCAGCCTGTAATAGTAAATACCGCTGGAGAGGTTTTGCGCATTAAATGTAATATCATAGTTACCAGCAGGTTTTGTTTCATTGTTTATCAATGAAGATACTTCTCTTCCAAGAACATCATATACTTTCAAGTTAACCAGTGATTGCTTTGGCAACGCGTAATATATTATGGTAGTAGGATTGAAAGGATTAGGGAAATTTTGGTCCAAATTATAAACAGTCGGAATAGAATTTTGATTTTTTTGAATTCCAAATAAATTACTCACCATTAGCTGCCAGGTTCTGTTATGCGACCTGATCCCGCTTGCTTCAGTGCCTGTTACTGAGATAAAATAAGTTGCATTAGGAACCGTTGATGAAACTACTGTATTGAGTGTCAATGAATCCGGATTTCCGTTAATAGTCTTTACGTTGCTTGGTGACCAGTTGAATGTAATAGTACCTTGAGCCGGAGGTGATACTGAAGCTGTATATGTAATAGTTCCTGCATAAGGACCATGTAACGGTATATATACTTTATTAACTGAAGTTGCCCCCTGGGTTACAGAATCTACAAATTTACTGAATGTCAAACCGAAATCAGGCAGATATGCTGTATAATCGTTCAGGTTATTACCCTGGCAGCAATAGAACGGGAAAGTAATACCTCTACTGGCTATCATCTGGTAATCACCTAAATAATAATGGCTCGGTCCCTGATATATCTTTATCACAGCCGGGTTAAAATTCTGGTTCGATATCATAAAGTTACGCGCAAAGCTCGCACCACCGTCGGTTGATACTGTTCCCCATGTTTCAACAAAATTATTATTTGTGGTATCAGTCCTTGAATCCCACCAATAACACCATACCCTACCAGCCGTATCGACAGATACATACGGCATAAACTGATCGCAAAATGTATTATCATCGTTCACCCTCAAAGGTGAAGCAGAGTTCCAGGTCTGCCCACCGTCGGTGGAACGAGTCATATAAATATCAGCCTGGTCAGGTCCCGGAGGATTGCAAGGATATATGTGATATACATATCCTCTGTAAGGACCATTTGTCATATCGACAGCAAGCATTCCCCATCCACTGACCCTGACATCTGTTTTCAGTACATATCTGCCCGATGCATTAATAGAGCCCGGGTTTGAATGAACCGAAGCTACTACACCGGCGGCAAAGGATGCACCGCCATCGGTGGATTTTCTAACGGTTGATCCCCCTCCATTATAAAAAGCAACGTACACTTCTCCATTAGGTCCTGTAGCAATATTCGGACCGGGATTAGGTGTTCCCCAACCCATCGGCAACGGTCCTGTCCAGGATGCACCACTATTCGTACTTCTCCAGAAGTCTACCGAGTAAGTGGCAAAATTCACGTATGCGGTATATACATAAGTTCTATACGGACCGGAGGTTTGATCGCACGCTATCCATTCTTTATCTGCCGAAGAGTTGGAATTAATATTTCCAAGACTATTCCATGTAACACCCATATCAGTTGATTTAAAGACGAGCATTCCGTTATTGAGAACAGCGAGATAGAAGTTTCCAAGACTATCTGCTGCGAGTACATCATCACCCTGATTATTGGTTAGATAATTTAAAGTTTGGTTCCAATTTACACCGCCATTTGTTGTATAGAAAATATACTTACCTCCTGCAAAACCGGTAACCCTGTTATCGGTGCCAACTGCATTCATTGAATTTCGTGGATTTACAGCCACTGAAGTCTCACAAAAACCTGCGGATTGCGAAACCTGGTAAACGTCGAAGGTACCATATGGAACGACAACGTCAACACCATAGGGTTCGGTCGCAACAGCCAAAATCGGGATGAATCTTGTAGGATAAGCTATATCACTTTTCTTTTCATTTGGATCTACCTGTGCATATAAATTAACTGCAATCATAATAAATAATACGACTGCAATTAATGTGATGAAGTAATTTTTGTTATTAACCATGTTGTTTTTGTTAAATTGAATTATATATTATAATATAATATCATTCTAATAAATAAATTTCAACATATTTTTTAGTAGCTATCAAAATCAGAGCCAAAAGGAATATATATTCTTCTTTATTCATCAATTTAAGAACAAAAATTCATCATGTGAACTGACGTATCCGAGCAGTAGTTTTAGTATTTTCCCTCGTTCAGGTGCATACCCTCTAAATATGAAAAACGGTCTATTTTGTTATTAAATTCCATACAGAACAGGAGTTAAATATTATAGTATATTTTATAACTTTCTCCATATTTTTTTAAAGCTTTTTTGATTAAAATATAGTATAATTAATTAATATGTAAAGAATAACCACTTTGCCAAAGGAATTTGAATATAAGGAGGAAGAACAGTACCGCGTCACGGCACGTAAATGGAGACCCCGGGTCTTCTCAGATGTAAGCTCCCAGGAATTTATAACTACTACCCTTAAAAATTCCATTAAAAGCAACCGTATTTCACATGCTTATCTATTCTGCGGACCGCGGGGTGTAGGAAAAACAACAGTAGCCAGGATTCTGGCAAAATCGCTCAACTGTCAAAATCCGCATGAAGACGGAGATCCCTGCAATGAATGTGAAAGCTGCAAGGAAATAGATAATGATAACCGAAATCATCCTGATGTTTTCGAAATTGACGGGGCTTCCAATAGGAATATTGAGGACGTCAGGGAATTAAAAGAAAAAGTAAAATATGGTCCAATCCGTTCGAGGTATAAAATATTCATTATAGATGAAGTTCACATGCTTACGGGTCCCTCATTCAATGCTCTTCTGAAAACGCTGGAAGAACCCCCCGAATATGTTGTTTTTATATTTGCTACAACCGCACCGGAGAAAGTACCTTTGACAATTCTGGGCAGGTGCCAGAAATTTGATTTCAAACGTCTTACTATAGATGAAATAATCACCCGCATAAAGATGATAGCTGTTAGTGAAAAAATTAAGATAGATGACGAGTCTTTATTTTTTATCGCAAAGAAAGGTGACGGTTCGATGCGTGATGCACAGGGACTCTTCGATATGTCATCGGCTTACTGTGATAATAATATTACGTTCGAAAAACTAAAAGCATTTTTCAATCTTGCAGAGAGCGATGTATATTTCAATATTACCGACCTGGTTAAATCGAAAGATTTCAGAGGAATATTACAATACTTCAATGAGCTGCTAAACAAGGGATACGATATGCAAAGCTTCCTTGACGGACTTACAGAACATTATCGCAACTTGCTCATAGCAGTTTCTACCAATTCAGCTGATCTGATCATCGAATCGGAACCGGTCAAACAAAAATATGAAGCTTATATTAACAAATTCACCCAGATAGAGATAATAAATTCTTTAAAGCTTATCCTTCAGACAGAATACGTTTTCAAATATTCTTCGAACCAGAGAACTCTTATCGAGGCATTGCTTATCGAACTGATAAAGTTTACCGATACCAGGGATATATCAGCGATACTTGAAGAGCTTAAACTGCTTAAAGAAGAAATGGGCAAAAATAAAAACAGGGACCTGTTGACATCTAATATTACAAGAGACCATTCTGCACCATCTTTTAAAGAAACTCCTTCTGAAAATATTTACCATAATGAAAGCATTAATATAAAAGATAAGCCGTCCGGACCCGGTACACCTACCACTGACATTCAGAAAGACTATTCATCCCGGATAATAACCGGGGAAAATCCAAATATAAATATTACCGCTGAGGTTAATGATCTCCCTTCACACTGGACTACAATAATGGATCAGATCAAAACCGAAAGCAAGTGGGTTTCGAGCCTGTTAAAAGATTCTTTATGTGAATCAGATGAGAAAGGAAATTATTACATTACCGTAAATGACAGTAAATATGAGATCCTGTGCAGCCATAAAGATTATGTTCGCGGAAAGATGTCCACTTATTTCGGTGAACCTACGAACCTGCGTTTCGTAAAATTTTCCGAATCACATCCGGAAAAACGCCAGCAAACAGATATTGTTGAAGAAGGTGATAAGACAAATGTAAAGGCGAAGGATAAAGATAATTTTGATAAGATCTGCTCTATACTTATCGAAAATTTTAATGGCAAGGAAATCAAACCCTGACCATGAAAGCTCCATTTCCGACTCTACGTAAAAAAGATAATTTTCTGGGATTAGAGAAAAAATATTCTGGCTTCGAAGAATCTGGAATTACCATACTCCCATGTCCTTATGAAAAAACTACTTCTTACGGTAAAGGAACAAAGCTGGGACCTCAGGCGATTCTGGCTTCATCACACTTTGTAGAATTCTTTGATGAGGAAACTAAAAAAGAAGTATGTTTCGAACATGGCATAGCGGTAATAAAACCATTGAACTTTTCCAAGTTAAAACCTAAAACGTCTTTAGATCTTGCTCACGATATTGCAAAAAAACTGCTCACAAAAAATAAATTTGTAGTAACACTGGGCGGTGAGCATACCATTTCACTCGCACCGTTAAAAGCACATGCTGATTTTTATAAAGATCTTTCGATACTTCAATTCGATGCTCATTCGGACCTCAGGATTGAATATGAAGGAAGCAGATTTTCACATGCTTCTTTTGCGGCCCGTGCAGCAGAAATTACTTCAAAAATTACACAGATAGGTATAAGAGCACAATGCAAAGAAGAATTTGAGTTCATCAAAGAAAAAGGTATTCACACATTTTATGCTTACAATATCAAAGAAAAAGGGTTAATCAACATAATAAATGACATAATATATACACTGGATAAGAATGTATACATCACATTTGACGTCGACTATTTCGATCCTTCAATAATGCCTTCTACCGGCACACCTGAACCGGGGGGATTTTATTGGGATGAAACCTTATGTTTACTGAAAGAGGTTATCGGACATCGGAACCTAGTCGGGTTTGATGTCGTAGAACTGTCCCCGCGGAAGAGTTTTCCTTTTCCTGATTTTTTAATAGCTAAATTAGTTTATAAGATCCTTAACTATAAATTTTAACAGTTACAGGTTAAATAAATAAAAAACCCGCTATTCTTTAGCGGGTTTTTATTATAATGTGTGTCTTTTATTGCTTCAATTGTTATATCCGTTTGTCCTTAACCATTCCTTCGCATCGGAATCACCCAATGAAGCTGCTTTCTCGAAATATCCGGCTGCTGTTTCTTTGTTACCCAAATTAACGTACGCAACACCAAGGTTAAAATAACCATATGCTGAATTCGGGTTCACTTCGACTGCTCTGTTATAATCTTTTACCGCTTTCTTATAATTTCTTTGTTCAGCATAAATATATCCCCTGTTAACATAGGCCTTTTCATAATCAGAGTTGAGCTGTATTGCTCTGGTGTAATCGTCAATGGCATCCGCGTAAGAATACAGTTCTGTATAAGCCTTTCCTCTGTAAAAATATGCATCCGCCGAGCCTGGATCGGCACTCAGCGAAATATTCAGATTGGCAACTGCGTTTTCGTAATCCCTATGCTCAATGCAATTTATTCCTTTGTTTAGATATTCTACTGCTGAAACAGAAGGTGCTTCGGATATCTGGTTTTCCTCTTTCGGCGTTTCTTCAACTCTAGGGGTCTCTTCGACCTTTGGGGCTTCAGTTACTTCTCTCTCTTCTGCTTTTGGTGTTTCAACTTTAGGCTGCTCCTGAAGTTCTTTTATCTCTTCTTTTGGAGCTTCTTCAATTTTTGGCGCTTCAGTGACCTGTTTCTCCTCAGCTTTATTTACTTCAGTCTTTGGTTCTTCCTTCTTCGGTTCAGTTACAACATTTTTTTCTTCTACCTTTGGTGTCTCCTCAACTTTAGGAACTTCCGCTATGGGTTTTTCTTCAATCTTTGGTTGTTCCACCTGGGGCTGTTCAACAGGTTGCTTCTCTTCCACTTTTGGGGCTTCGCTTATTGGTTTTTCTTCAACTTTAGGTTGTTCTACTTTCGGAGCTTCTGTTACCGGTTTTTCTTCAACCTTTGGTTGTTCTACTTTAGGGATCTCTGTTACCGGTTTTTCTTCAACCTTTGGTTGTTCCACTTTAGGCTGTTCCTCGATTTTAGGTGCTTCAGTAATCTGATTATCCTCTGACTTCGTTGTCAAGCCTGCATCGACAAATTCTTTTGCGGACAGACGATCTTTTGCAAGGCCATAGTTAGGATTGATATCTATAGCTTTTGAAAAATCATTGAATGAATTTTTATAATCCTTTAGAGCGAAATACGCATTACCGCGGTCATAGTAGAATTCCGAGTTTTGAGGTTCCATACCGAGAGCAGAAGTATAATCACTTACAGCTTTGGCATATTCCCTGTTATCGTAATACGAAAGCCCGCGGTTCACGAAACCTCTCGTTGTCTTCGGTTCAAGAATAATGACTCTGGTAAAATCGCTTATGGCTTTGTTGTAGATTTTAATCTTTCTGTACAGGGTACCCCTATTGAAATATGCATCTATATAATTATAATCGATCCCCAGGGCCATTGAATAATATATTATCGCTTCATCATAATTATTTGCCTTTTCGGATTCGAGAGCTGAATTAAAAAATTTCACAGCTTCCCTGTCCTGTGCCTGGGTCCGAAAGGAAGATGATAATAAAATGAACAAAAAAATAAAAAAAGAAGTATATTTAACTATTGCTTTCATTTTTGTATGTAATAAAAATTACTAAAGGCATTTGAAAAGTGCAGTTCTGCTTTATGATAATAAAAAGAGCAGACTGCCCGGAATGTTTTGTTTACTATTATAATAATCTCCATATGATTTTGTTCCAGTATTACCGCACATATTTCAATCCCCCAAAGGACTATCCGTGCGGCAGTTTAACATTTTTGCGGAGAGAGAGAGATTCGAACTCTCGATACCCCTTTACAGAGTATGACGGTTTAGCAAACCGTTGGTTTTAGCCACTCACCCATCTCTCCAGGTGAATTGTTAAATTTATAATCATTATTATAATGTTAGAACTACAAATTATGACGATTTAGTCCCGAGTACTAAACAAGCTTTTTCCGGAGAAATTATCCAAATAAAAGATAAAGGAAAGCACTCATCTCTATATAATAATCAATTGGTATCTAAAATTTTAATCTATTAGTGATTATCATAAGATACCTCTTGTAAATATAATAGTATACAGATTAAAGTAAAATAACAAAAAAGGTGGGAAAATGAAATTATTGTTATCTATAACACCCACATAGCTGCATTGAAACTGTATTAATGCACGCACAAATTATAATTATGTGTCTTTTCCAAACAGCTTTTACAATAAATATTCCCTTTTATATCAATTTCTTCTATTTCAAGCGAGGCATGCATCACACAGTCCCAGTCAATGCAATGTATAAGCCCAAAATTATGTCCAAGTTCATGCAGTACCTCTTTCATTGAACGTTGGTACAGCAATTCATCATCCGAACGCCCGGAATAGAATTCTTCATGCAGCCGGCAAATAGAGACTATGCAGTGTTTACCCCCGAGCTGCGCTTCACCGTAAATAAAAGTAAGCACCGGGACAAACAGGTCATGTTCGGTAAGGAGGATGATCTTTCCATCATAATCCGATGTTCGGTTCATTGCCTGTGAGATAATCTGTGTTGAGTAGTACTGTCTCCGTTCTGCAGAGTAAGCAGATTCTATATCTAGATTCAGATCTACGATTTTAACCGATATGTGGAAAATATCAGAAAGACCATTACGAATCTTTTGGATCAGTGTTGTATTGGAAAATTTAACCGGGACAAGATAGAGGTTCATTATTGGGAATTTTTTCGGAACCCGTATTTATTGATCTTGTTATATAAAGTAACCCTGTCGATCTGGAGCAATTCAGCACTCCTCGAGATATTCCATTCATTTTCCACGAGTATCTTATATATATGCTTTTTCTCCATTGCAGAGAGACTTTTATCGGAATCATCGTCTGTGATCTGGCTTACGCTGAACGGAAGATCTTCGAACTTTATTGTATCCGATTTACCTATCACGACTGCTCGTTCAATGGCATTCTCAAGCTCACGCACATTACCGGGCCAGGAATAATTAAGCATGAAATTCATAGCTTCGGGGGAAATGCTCTTTATGTTCTTGTTCATTGCAGAAGTGAGCTTGTTAAGGAAATAATAAGCAAGCACCGAAATGTCCTCTTTACGTTCTCTCAAGGGTGGAATAAATATTGTAAATACATTCAGACGATAGAATAGATCTTCACGGAACTTCCCTTCTTTTACAAGCTCTTCTAAAGATTCGTTCGTAGCAGCAATCACCCTGAAATCGCTCGAAATGAGTTCGTTGCCTCCTACCCGGTTAAACTTCTTCGTTTCAATGACACGAAGCAATTCTATCTGTACCTTTTGAGATACTGAGCCTATCTCATCCAGAAATATGGTACCGCCCTGTGCCATCTCGAACTTACCCTTTCTTTTGTACTGTGCCCCTGTGAAAGCCCCTTTTTCATGCCCGAAGAGCTCGCTTTCCAGCAAAGATTCTGCAAGAGCTCCGCAGTTGACAACAACTATCGGGAAATATCTTCTTTTGCTGTTTATGTGTATTGCTTTAGCTATTAACTCTTTCCCGGTGCCGCTTTCTCCCCGGATCATTACGGTCGTATCAGTAGGTGCTACTGTATTTATCAGGTCGAATATCTTTTTCATCTGTTTGCTTTCACCGGCAAGATTATCAGGCATTATGAGTTCTTTAATCTTTGATTTTAGCTGTACATTCTCGCTCCTCAACTCTCTCTGTTCAAGTGCCTTTTTAACAAGGTGATTCAATTCATCAGGATCGACAGGTTTTGTAACATAATCAAATGCCCCGTCTTTTAGTGCCTTTATGGCAGATGAAACTGATGCGAAAGCAGTGATCAATATGACAATACTGTCCTTATCGATCTCCTTAATTTTAACCAGGAGGTCTAATCCGTTCATACCCGGCATTTTCATATCAACGAGCAGGAGATCATATTTATCTTTGGTAAATTTCTTCAATGCCGTTTCAGCATCCTCAGCTGTATCAACGTGGTATCCTTCTTCTTCAAACCAATGAAAAAGAGAATCCCTTACGATTTTTTCGTCATCAACTATTAATATACTTGCTCTTGAATTCATATTTATTCACTTGTTGTTTAAATTTATGGGTAAAGTAATTTTGAAAGTTGTACCTTGCTGCGAGGTTTCTTCTACTTCCACATGTCCGTTATGCAGGCTGATAATTCCATAAACAACAGATAGCCCGAGTCCCGTTCCTTTAGCAGCTTCTTTTGTTGAGTAGAAAGGCTCGAAGATATGAGATAGATCTTTTTCAGGTATGCCGAAACCCTCATCTTTTATACGAATTACAGCAAGATTATTCTCATGCTTTACATCAATGATAATCTGACCTCCATTCGGCATAGATTCTATCGCATTGATCAACAATGACATTAAAGCCTGCTGTATCTTCTGGGAATTACAGTAGATTTCAATCTTTTCAAGGGGGTAATATTTTGTAAGTTTTACATTATTTATTTCAAGATGATGGTTAATTAGAGTAATGCTTTTATCAATTATCTGGGAGAGATCCGATTTAGTAAACTCATCCGTATCTCTATGAGAAAAGAGGAGGAGATCCTTAACGATCTTACCACACCGGGCAGACTCCTCGGCGATTAGGGTCAAAAATTCGATGATTTTTGTATAATCTTTGCCATCCTCAGAAGCTTTGAGTTTTTTTTGTATCAATTTACTGTATGTGAGTATACCTTCGAGCGGATTATTAAGTTCATGAGCTACCGTTGCCGATAACTTACCAAGAGATGCAAGACGCTCTATCTGAACCACCTGGTCGTAAATGTTTTTGAGCTCTTCTGTCTTTTGCTCCACCTTTACATTAAGATTTTCAGACCAATCCTTAATCTCTTTGTATGCCGTATCAAGTTTTCGAGACATGTCATTGAATTGCCTGGCGATTATACCCAGTTCATCTCTCGATTTTAATGGAATCCTATAGCTAAGGTTCCCTTTACCCACTTCCTCAATTCCTTTGGAAAGCTTTTTTAAAGGTTTGTTCACGAGCAAGAGGATAAATACACCACTGAACAGAGATATGAAAACTGTAATAATAACAGAATTCAGGATCACCGTTTTTCGATTAGAGGATATAGTTTCATCTGCCTTCTTCATCGAAATCATTACATCGAGGACTCCCAGCATTTCTAGATTCTTTTGATGAGCGTGACAGTCGGAATTGTAACAATCAGGTTCATTCTTTATGGGATTAATCAAACCCAGCACTCTTTCTTCTTTAGAAGCATAAAAGAATCGCATTCGTTCATTTGCCGATATATAGCTAGATACCCCACTTTTCCCATGGCAAGCTATGCATGCCTCTGCCTTCATATCAACTGTTTTATTTATTTCCGAAGAATCTGTCGAAAAAATAATGGTTCCCATTTTATTATATATCCTGATACCCTTCACACCGGGTTCATCGCCAATTGTCCTTATTATCTGGTAAACATCATTCCTTTTATTGAGAAGCATACTATATCGTGTTGAACGCTTAATTATATCACTGATATTATAAGCATTTTGCTGGTATAATTTAGTGATGTCATTTTCAAGGTAATAGATGGTAATATAGGTATGCAAGGAAAATATTGCTATCAGTATAAGAGAAGTTACAAGCAGCAGCTTAACGCTTAGTTTATTAAATAATTTCACTTTCATAGCTATCGAACCTGCAATTTATTTAAAATTATTAAGGATTTTAATTAATAACAATCTTATAAAAAAACGCAGTCTCATTATTGAACTGCGTTTAATTCAAGCTATATGAAGTTTAATAGGGGTTGGAAGACTGAATTAAGTCTTTATGAAAAAAACTATTTTTTAAAAAAACTATTAATAAGACAGGAATAGTTCTTCTTACCGATTGCTTCATATAAATATCTTACATTCTTACCCCCATCCATTATGGTTACTCCTGTTTCAGGATAAGTTGTAAGATAATTATGCAAAGTATCTTCCATATTGGATAAATTGATCTCATATTCCGTTTCGCTGTAAGATGCATTCAAAATATCTTCGCGGTCAGCTTCAATCAGACCAAACCATTCATTCGTTAAAAAGTCAAAAGAATCAAACTCAGATTTGTTAAGAAAGAGAAAAGTTATAGGAGAAGCAATATCGACCGAACCCCACTCTCCCTGGATCTTAAGAAAAGATACACCGCGTTGGACATACCGGTCTCCATTTGTAAGGAAACGAACCGAATTTTGACAGTCAATCAGAATCAACACAGCAGGATTAATGCCTATATAGAAAATATTCCCAAATAGATTTTTTACGATAAGGTTATTTTTTAAATAATAGTATGGAGGCCTGCGGTACTTAACATCATTCTTCAGCTTTTGTATTATTTTTTTGAAGAAGTCCGCATTCGGTGAATCATATTGTCCCTCGCCCTGCTTTATGCTCGCCTGGTTTCTCATAACCTGGTCAAATTCGCAATTTTCACAGTCGAAATCTTTATCACAAAGCTTGTACTCAACCAGATTAGATGACATCCAGATACATTTCAGGTCATCGAATTTCTTATATGGTAGATCCTGTACGCTCATACTATGTTATTGATACCTGTATTAAATTACAAAAATATCAAAATGATAAAAATTCTTCTTCAAATTGCTTCATCCCCTCATCATCGATCTTTGCAAGAGCTCCCTGTATAACATTACCGCCGTCATACATAGTTACACCGACGGGTTCAGCCCTGAATGCATTCTCGCTTAAAAAATCCTTTAATCTTTTGAACTCATCTTTCATCCAGTTAATAGCAATATGGCTCTTCTTCAATGTATTTAAGTTATCTTCCATATTGATAGGAGCTATTACCAGACCCCAGTCTTCATACGGGTCGTTCAAAGCTTTGCCGATTATATTTTGATTTACCGATCTTACAATCCCAAAGACAGGAGAACGGAATTTTACAAATTTAGAATCAAATTTACCTTCAAGTATAATATCTCCTTGTTTAACAAATCTGTTTTCCGGGACGATCTTTTCTATGGAAATCTTTCCTAAAGCTTTAAGCACAAAATCGTCTACTCCGATCTTCAACAACCCGTTTTCAAATATCTTTGCCCAGGTATGACCTTTATAAAAGTAATATCCTTCAGGCGCTAATATGCTCTTTTTAGTAAATACGGGGGCAGTAGAAGCCAAAGGTGATCTTGAATACTTTTCAGTTGCCGCTTTACTAGCTTTTCTATGCTTTATTACAAGAATATCTCCAATAATAAATAGTACTGCTGTAATTAAGACTAATAATGCTATCATGATAAATCTCCTTTAAATTATGGTTTACATATATTTATAGCTCAAATCTTGTTCCAAACTTACTGTAATATAATCATTCTTAAACATCTGTTATTCTTATATTTATATTTAACTTAATAAGCATTTGTATTTCTTAAGATGTATGATGTTTAATATTTTTACATATTTATTTGTGTAATTGCATATTATTGACTTCAATACCATTTGAAATTAATGTCATTGATGAATTTTTATACATAATACTGTTGAATAATTTTACACATATATAGGATATTAAATGATTTCTTTTAAAATCTTTGTAGAATTTAAAGGTTTAACCAACTACACAAGTAAATTTGGTTTAATTACTATGTTTTTCACATTACTGATATATTTATCCTATGAATCAAAAGACATTATTTATTAAATTTGATTTTACTGAATAATATTTCGTTACTGTAAATATTCGAGTGGCCAATAATACAACTGTACCTAAAAACAATTATGGCTTAAAATCGATACTTCGTGCTCTGCACTCACGAAATTACAGATTGTTCTTTTTTGGCCAGGGTATTTCTTTGATTGGCACATGGATGCAGCAAATTGCCATGAGCTGGCTCGTTTACCGCCTGACAAATTCAACAGTCCTCCTAGGTGTAGTCGGTTTTGCGAGCCAGATCCCGATTTTCATTTTACCTCCATTTATTGGTGTGTTTGCGGATAGGTGGAACAAACGCAGATTTGTCATCATTATCCAGTCCCTGGCTATGCTCCAGGCTTTCATACTTGCTTTTCTAATTCTTTCAAATATGATAGAGGTATGGCACATCATTATATTGGGATTATTTCTTGGTGTGGTAAATTCAATGGATATTCCCGTCAGGCAATCCTTCGTAATTGGGATGGTTGAGAATAAAGAAGATTTAGGAAATGCGATAGCATTAAACTCTTCCCTGGTCAATGTTGGAAGACTCTTAGGTCCTTCCATAGGAGGAATCTTAATATATATTGTCGGTGAAGGATTATGTTTCCTCTTAAACGGAGTGAGTTATATTGCTGTCATAGCAAGTCTTTTTGCTATGAAGATAAAGCCTGTGAAATCAGTGGTGCAGCACCCGAATATACTTAGAGGTATTAAAGAAGGATTCACATATTCATTCGGATCAGTTCCTATCCGATCAATTCTATTGCTTCTCACCCTCGTTAGCATCATCGGTATGCCTTACCAGCTATTGATGCCCGTATTCGCCCGTGATATTTTGCACGGGACTTCCCAGACACAGGGATTTCTCATGGCGGCTTCAGGCATTGGAGCATTAGGAGGCTCAATATTCCTCGCTTCAAGAAAGAGTGTAATCGGACTTGGAAAATTAATTTCATCCGCAACAATAATTTTCGGATGCGGGTTAATTTTCTTTTCAGTATCACGCCTTGTAATTATTTCACTTATTTTTATGATGATAACGGGATATGGAATGATTGTACAACTCGCATCAAGTAATACAGTTCTGCAAACTATCACAGATGACGATAAAAGAGGCCGAGTAATGAGTTTCTACACAATGTCATTCAGAGGGATGTCACCTTTCGGAAGTTTAATGACCGGGATATTAGCTAGCTCGGTTGGTGCTCCCATAACGTTAACTATCGGAGGTATTTGCTGTATATTGGGCGGATTGTTGTTCGCAAGGAAACTCCCTTCACTGCGGAAGCTGGTAAAACCGATTTATATACAAAAGGGTATCTTACCACAAACCGAAGAATCAGCAGCCATGTAATTAAAATCTTTACTCATCACAAATCTTACAATTATCACGATAATTGATGTCCAGTCATTATCCGATGATCTTGCTTGCATTTCAAGCTGCAATTTTTATTTGCGATACAGATCTCGCTTATAAATAACGGTAATCCTCCTTTACGAGTCTTGATTGTACACGCAGCGATATGGTTTCGACGGGCAGTAAAGTGCCTGATATAAATTGTTTAATCCAGAATTATGACCTGGTTTTTTCTAGGCACGTAATATACACTCATTCCCCTTACATTATTAATTCTTCTCGGGGTCATATTGAATTGTCCGCTTTGATTAAGAAATTTTTCCAGAGCATTATTTTTCTTTGAACGAACATTCTTGAGCGGTTTCTCTCTTTTCATCTGTTCATCGGTAAGATATTGCATATCTTGAAACATGAGTATAATTATTATTAAAGAAATAAAAAATTATTTATTTAAGTTTAAAATCGAATTATCTTCTGACTTAGAATTATCTGCATTTCTGAATCCATGAAATCCGGGATTAAATTTAAAATTTTTTCTTAACAATACTTTATATCCGGTGTTATCGTTACTGATACAACCTTCCGGTTTATAAGACCATGTAAAATCAACAGGAATGTCTTCTGTAGTAATAATAAATGAACTTTTTTTAGATGGTTTCTCTATAATCATTAGGATTTCTCTTTTTTTCACTTTCTTAATAAAGATAGCAATATTTATGCCAAATCTAATAAATCTAAGGGGAGATGAATAATTATTTAACTCGTTGATATTCAGAAGAATATTACAAAATAATTAGGATTTTGAGCCCTTTCTAAAAGTCAAGAGTGTTAATTGTAGTGAAATTGGACAGTCTGAAGGTAAAATGTGGACACGAAAAGTTATGATTCATAACTAACAGAATAACAGTAACCGTATATAGAAAATATTTTATTACTCGAATATAATTGTGAATAAAGTACCCTTTGGTCGGGTTATCTGGATTGAACCTCTAATCTGCTCAACTAAAGTAGAGATGAGCTTCAATCCGAACGTACGGGATTCTGTGATATTGATTTTATCAGGAATACCAATTCCATCGTCTTTGACTTCGAGGGTGTATTTGTTTTGCTTAAGTGTTAACCTGATAAGAATCATTCCTTTCTTACGTCCTTTAAAGGCGTGTTTATATGAATTCGTTACAAGCTCATTAATAATAAGTCCACATGGTATGGCATTATCGATGGACATAAAAATGTCCTTGGCTTCAAGGTTGACCTCAACAGCCGGTTTGCTTGTTCCGAAAGACTGCATGATGTAGGCAATTAGTGTTCTTAGATATTCATCGAAATTTATTTTACCCAGATTCTTCGATTGATACAGTTTCTGGTGTATGAGAGCCATAGATTGTACACGGTTTTGACTTTCTTTGAACAATTCCAGTGCTCGTTTATCTTTTACATAGGTTGATTGTAGCTTCAGCAGGCTCGTGATTATCTGAAGATTATTTTTTACCCTGTGATGAATTTCTTTAAGAAGCACCTCTTTTTCAAGAAGCGATTGTTTTATTTCATCTTCGGATTTCTTCAGCTCGGTAATATCACGTCCCACTGACTGGTATCCAATAATTTTTTTATTCTCATCGAATAAAGCCCTATCGGTCCATCTTTGCCATCTTATCTCTTTATCAGGCATCACCATCCTATGTTCGATAGTGGCAACAGGGTTTTGAAAATTAAGAGATTTAAAATGTTTTTCGAACTTTTGATACTCTTCTTCGGGAATGGTGATATAAAACTTAGTCCCTATCAATTCGTTCTTAGATTTTTTGAAATACCTGCTATAAGCATCATTCACATAAGTCAGAGTGCCATCCGGCATCCATCGGTAGATCATTTCCGTTTGGTCCTCAACTATGGCGCGGTATCTTGCTTCACTTTCACGAAGAGCTTCTTCAATTACTTTGCGTTCTGTTATATCTATAGCAGTTCCGAGTACTGCCGGTTTACCATTATAAATTACCTGCGCTGATGAATAATCCACCCATTTTTCGGTTCCCTCTTTTGTTAAAATCTTCATTTCATATCTTACCGGTTCTTTCTTACCGAGCAGTTTATTGAGCCCTCTTTGTTTTGCGACATCCTTAAAATCGGGATGCGTAAATTCCCAAAAATTCTCACCTACTATTTCATCAACTTTGTATCCTGTAAGAATTTCAGCATACGGATTAGCATACACGAATCTTTCATCTTGAAAGATGACTATTTCCGCGGGCATACATTCAGCCACAACACGAAATTTTTCTTCACTTAGTTTGATGAGATCCTCAGCATTTTTAACTTCAGTTACATCCAGTACGAGACTTAAAATTGCTTTTTGATTCTCGTATTCTATAAGCACTGATGATATTTGTGCCCACCTTTCTTTACCTGACCTGGAAATTATTATAAAATCATAGACAGGATCTACATATTCTCCTTTCATCTGTGTTATGATTCTTTCTTTTATAACTTTCTTGTAATCGGGACGAACCAAATCAAGAAAGTTCATCTTAAAGAGATCTTTCGCTTCATAACCGAATATGTGCTCAAAGTACGGATTCACATACACAATTCTTTCTCCTTTTGTAATTACAATTGATGCCTGTATTGCTTCCGTAACAGCACGGAATTTCAGCTCACTTTGCTTTAATGCTTCTTCAGCAGCCTTACGCTCACTGATATCAATGCATATCTGGATAACTGCATGTGTGTTTCCGAAAGAATCAAATTCCGCATACAAATAAGTATCAAGCCAGACAACTTTTTTATTTCGGTTAATAATTCTGTAATCTATTCTCTTGACCCCTTTAAAGTTCTCTTTCCTCCACTGGTTATAGAATGAAAACACTCTTTCCCTATCTTCAGGATAAATCATATCAATAAGCTCGGTATCGGACAGGGCATTGAATTCATCTTTAGTATATCCCGATTGCCGTGTGAATTCATCATTAACAAATTCGTAAGTACTGTCTTTCACTAACAAACGTGTTACAGCTAAAGGAGAGTTCTCAGCAAGTTTTCTATATTTCTCCTCACTTAATTGTAGTATATCACGTGACTTTTTTTGTTCTGTAATATCGAGGCCATTTCCGAGGACAGCCGGTTTTCCATTCAATTCGAACAAAGTAACAGTAAAATCAAGCCATTTCTCTTCACCGCTCTTTGTCATTATTTTGGCTTCATATCTATTAATAACTTTTTCCCCGCGGATTCTGGCGAGCCCCCGGCTCTTCAATATCTCCTTGAAATCTGGGTGGACTACGTCCCAGAATTTCATTTTTTTCACTTCATCGAGTGTATATCCCGTTAATTCTAGCGCGTACTCATTCCCATAAAGAAATTTTTCATTCTGAAAGATGTATATCGCGGCAGGGCTAATATCACAAACTGCCCTAAACTTTGCTTCGCTTAAGCGGACTGCTTCTTCGTATCGCTTTTGTTCGGTGATATCTATGTATAGCTGGTTAATTGCAACCGGATTTCCATTTGTATCCAGATCTGCATAATGATATGTATCAAGCCATAGTTGTTCGCCGAATTTATTAAATGCCCTGTAAATGATGTGATTTATTTCTTTAAATCCATCTTTCACCCATGTATTATATATATTTGTTAAATTATCAAGATCATCCGGATGTATAAGCTCGTTCAGCTGATCTATGGATAGCTGATTAAATTCATCAAGGGTATACCCGGACTGTCTAATAAACTCATCATTTACAATTTCATACCTTTTGGTTTTTATTGATAATCTCGTTATAGCAATGGGAGCATTATGTGTTAGCTTTCGATATTTTTCTTCGCTATCCCGCAAAGAGAGATCAGCTTTCTTTCGTTCAGTAATATCACGCATTATTGCAAGTATTTCATCTTCACCGCTAACGACCAGACGGGTTTCAAAGCAAGTATCTTCTCCATTTTTTGAAATTGTAAATTCGAATGTTTGTGTTTCACCGGTCTTAAACGCTGCCGTAATATTTTTCTTCAGAGTTAAAGCAAATTCCGAAGGGAGCACATCATCAATTTTTTTATTTAGAAAATCCTGAGGTAAAAAGAAAAGGTCACTGATATTTTTTGCCTTACAATCTAAAAAAGTTCCTTCACTGTTGAATTGGAACATAATATCAGGTATAGTATTTATCAGTATAGTATTCCTGCGTTCGCTTTTCAACAGCTGTTCTTCAGCCTGTTTTTGCTGTGTAATATCCTGTGTAAATGCAATAACCCCTACTATTTGCCCTTTTTCATTTCGGTAAGGAATTTTATCGGTTTTAATCCATAAACTCTCACCCTTATCCGTTTTGATCCTATCTACTATACCAAATTTGGGAATTCCTGTGCTTATTACTTCCCGGTCTTCTTCCAGGAACTTGGCTGCCTCATCAGGATAAAACTCCTCGGTATATTTACCCTCCATTTCTTCAACAGTACATCCTTTTATTTTTGCTGCAAGTTTATTCACTCTGAGAATCCTGTTGTTATCATCTTTATATGTAATCATTGCAGGCACGGTATCCAGTATTAATCTATACTCCTCTTGCTGTTTTCTTATTATCTGTTCTGCCCTTTTCTGTTCGGTAATATCGGTCATGATGCTTTCCAGGGCTATAGGCAGGTTTTTATCATTTGTTATGAGAACATTTCTTTGGTTTATCCACTTAATATCCCCATTTTTATGAATAATCTGATATTCATATATAGGCTGAACATCCCCTTCCAGTAGCCGGGACCATTGCACATCAAAATAGTGCCGCCAATCAGGATGTATGATATCCTTTAATAATAGAGGTTTATGATAGAATTCTTCAGGACCATAACCTGTAATTTCTAAAGAAGCTTTATTCACGTATTCATAATGACCATCGGCTAGAGATATTCTATTAATCATATCCCGTGCATTTTCTGCAAGCCTGAAATAACGTTTTTCGCTCTCCTCTAACTTCTTTTCAGCATCAAATTTATATAGTGCCATTCTTATAGTGGCTTTCAGGTCTCTATCTTGAAATGGTTTAAGAATAAAACCATAGGGTTTAGTGGTTTTTGTTCTGTTCAGCGTATCATCATCTTCGTGCGCTGTTAGATAGACTACGGGTATTTGATATAGATCTAATATCTTTTTTGCTGCTTCTATTCCATCAATATCTCCCTTCAAAAGTATGTCCATTAATATTAGATCGGGTTTGTATTCACCTGCTAATTTTATAGCTTCTTCTCCGGTTTCCACTATGTCAGAAGTTTCATATCCTAAACCTATGAGAGTCCTTTTAATATCAAATGCAATGATACTCTCATCTTCGACGATCATTATTTTTACCTTTGGCAATGCACTATCTCCTTTTCTAATATAGAGGGGGATTAAAGCGATATCGGTGAAAATCCATATAATTCTACCTTGAGAATTACGGGTATTAACGAATTCCTGAATTATTAAACAATAATATGCTATTATGTAAAATAATAAAACACATTTATTTTACGCCAATTTATGCAAGTTTGTTAATCTATGATCCGAATGGAAGAATATATCATCATTTATTGGATGAATTCTTGAGCTGGCAGAGGGGTCTCTTCGGGAAACCATATTCCGACCTTCTAGCATATAGAAATGTAGTCGTACCCATGCTAGTGCAAATGGGACCGCAATATCAATGATCAGGTAAGTTTAGGTTAGTTTTCTAATGAAACTCTTGAGCTGGCAGAGGGACTTGAACCCCCGACCTGCGCATTACAAGTGCGCTGCTCTACCACTGAGCTATGCCAGCATGAAATACAAATATAAAATTTCCCCGCAAAATTAACAATAACAATAAGAAACAATGATTTTAAGATATTCTTACGAGGAATGTTCTCAGGCTGGTTAATGCTTTGCCCCGGTGAGAAATTTTATTTTTAGTTACCAGATCAAGCTCGGCAAAAGTTTTGTTGTATCCTTCGGGTACAAAAAGAGGATCATAGCCAAAGCCATTTTCGCCTTTCATCTCCTCAATTACGTATCCCCTGCATTTTCCTTCGAACAGCATGTTATTGTAGAGAGAATTGTGCAGAACCAGTATGCATTTGAACCTTGCTGCTCTATGGTCTATATCCACACCTTTCAGTTCGTCCAATAATTTTTGGCAATTTTGAAGATCACTTGCACTTTCCCCTGCGTATCTGGATGAATGAACACCCGGCTGGTTATTAAGATAAGGAATTTCGAGTCCGGAATCGTCTGCGATAGTAGTAATTTTTGTGTGGTCGAAAACAATTTTTGCTTTCTTCAAAGCATTATCTTCAAAAGTCTTACAATCTTCCTCCATAATAGGAACTTCAGGAAAATCATCAATAGAGAAACACTCGATATCCAGCCCGTGAAGAAAATTTTTTATTTCCTTTATCTTACCTTGATTTTTTGAGGCGATTACGATTTGTCTCATAATCAAAATTATGCAAAAGTTTCCTTATATTGCAATTGATATAATTTGGAATATATTCCACCAAGTTCAAGAAGTTCATGGTGGGTACCCATTTCCCTGATTTCACCTTTATGCATAACTATGATCTTATCACATTTCTGTATTGTAGAAAGTCTGTGTGCTATTATGATCGAAGTTCTTCCTTCCATTAATTTTTCAATTGCTTGCTGGATCAGTATCTCGGATTGGGTATCGACGCTAGAAGTTGCTTCATCGAGTATAAGTATCCGCGGATCAAATGCAAGTGCTCTTGCGAAAGTAATAAGCTGCCTTTGTCCCTGTGAGAGAGTGACTCCCCTTTCCTTAACATTTTGCTGATACCCCTGGGGCAGTTTCATTATAAAGTCGTCTATACCGATGATCTTTGCAGCTTCACGTACTTTCTCAAAGCCAACATTATTCTTGCCGAGCTTAATGTTATTTTCGATAGTATCGGAAAACAGAAAAATATCCTGAATAACCAAGCTTATATTCTTCCTCAAGTCCTCCTGCAAAATGTCTTTTATATTTACCTGATCCAACAATATTTCGCCTTTTTGAACATCATAGAACCGGCAGATGAGATTCATTATAGAAGTCTTTCCGGCACCGGTAGCACCTACAAATGCTACTTTTTCTCCCTCCCTGATATCGAAAGAGAGGTTCTTAAGTACATATTCATCTTTGTTATAAGCAAAGAACACATTCTTAAATTCAATATGCCCTTTTACATCTTTAAGCTTGATCGGATGGTCAGGATCGGGAATGACGTTATGCTGATCGAGAAGCCTGAAAATCCTCTCAGATGAAGCCATAGCAGTCTGCATAATATTGTATTTTTCAGAGAGATCTCTTATAGGTCTGAAGAACATTTCTGCATACTGCATGAACGAAATCAGTATGCCGATCGTCAGCGTATTTTGTATCACCCTTCCGCCGCCGTACCAAATTATCAGAGCAATCGAGATCGCACTTATCAGCTCAACAATAGGGAAAAAGACCGAATAATACAAAACAGAACGTTTGTTAGCCAGTGTGTGCTCGTAATTAATTTCTTTGAATTCATCGTATGTTCGTTCCTCTTTGCCGAAGATTTTGACCACCAGAATTCCGCTTATATGTTCCTGAAGGTAGGCATTCATTTTAGCTACCAGTGTTCTTACATCACGGTAAGCTGCTCTTACCTTTCTTCTGAAAATTGCGGTAGCATAGATAAGAGGGATTATCACCGATAAGGAAATTAAGGTCAATTCCCAGCTTTGTGAGAACATGAAGAATAAGATTCCTGCAATTGTAAATATATCTGCAAAAACCATCACGATACCAGATGAAAACATCTCGTTTAATACTTCGATATCGTTTGTAAGCCGCGTAACAAGCCGACCCACGGGATTTTTATCGAAAAAGCTCATCGATAAACCCTGCAGATGCCTGAACAGCTCCATACGCAGGTCATATATCGTTCGCTGGCCAATCCACTGAGTCAAATAGGTCATTAGATACTGCAATAAGCCCTGGATAATCAATGTGCCAAAGAGTATCAGAATAATATTCCGTAGTCCTATTGCATCTTTATTCACTATATATTTATCTATTGCAATCTTGGTAAGATAGGGCCTAACGGTTGTGGCAAGTGAAATACCTATAGTCAGAATGATAGCTACTATTATCCATCCCCTATACGGTCTCAAGTATTTCAGGAGGCGCTTCATAAGGTGGGAATCGTAAGCTTTCCCGAGTACTTCGTCTTCGGTCAGTTCTTTTTTATTATTTGCCATTTTAATCCATACCCTCCAGTTCCTGTTCCAGCAGCTGCTTGAAATAAATATCGGCGTAAATACCTTCCTGCTGTATCAGTGATTCGTGTGTACCCTCTTCAGCGATACTTCCTTTCTTGAGTACAACAATTCTGTCGGAATTCTTAAGTGTCGATACACGGTGGCTTATTAGAATTGTGGTTCTCTGTTTCATCACATCTTTTAAAGCTTTTAAGATCTCCTCTTCAGTATATGTATCGACTGCAGAAAAGGCATCATCGAGAATGAGTATCCTGGGATTTATTGCAATTGCACGGGATATTGAAGTACGTTGTTTTTGCCCGCCGGATAAATTGATACCCCTTTCTCCAAGGATCGTCTCAAAACGGTTTGGGAAAGTATCAATCTCTTTATAGATCTGTGAGATTTTAGAAACTGCTATAATGCCGTCTTTATCCATGGTCTCATCTCCGTATGAAATATTATTTTCAATCGTATCGGAGAATAAGAATGTCTCTTGAGGCACATAACCGATAGAAGTTCTTAATTTCTTTATAGGGATCTTCTTAATATTTGTTCCGTCTACAAGTATCTCACCTTCAGAACACTCGAATAATCTTGGTATCAAATTCACCAGTGTGGATTTTCCCGAACCGGTATGGCCTATCAAACCTATGGTTTCACCTTCCTTAATTTTAAGATTAAGGTTTTTCAGCACATACGGCAGCTCACTGCTATACCTGAAGCTGAGATTTTTAAATTCGATGCTTCCTCTTATCGCCTGAATATTATAGTCTGTTAATTCAGTGTCATTAATTTTAGGTTCAGAATCGAACACCTTGCATAATCTCATCATAGAAGCGTTCGCTCTCTGCGTAAGATTGATAATCCATCCGAAAGCTATGATTGGCCAGGTTAAAAGTCCCAGGTATATAATGAACGCTGTCAGCTCACCTAGCGTAAGTGAACCATTTATAACTTTGTTACCACCAACGAAGAGAACTATTACCACGGAAATACCCGTCAGGAGGAACATCATCGGAAACGAAAATGACTGAACCAATGCCAGAGACATGTTTTTCTTTTGATAATCCAGTGATTCTTCCGCAAAACTGTTTATCTCGCTTTTCTCTCTCACATAAGCTTTTATTACTTTTATACCTGAAAGATTCTCCTGTGCACGGGTTGTCATATCAGAAAATTGAGTTTGCACTTTCTCAAACTTGTAGTTGATGCTTTTTCCGACCCTGTATACAAAATAGGATATCAATGGAATAGGAATAACAGAAACTATTGTAAGCTGTAAGTTTAGTGACATCATAAGAGATATCGCCATCAAAAAGTTTATGATAGTTTCTGCTGAATACATGATCCCCGGCCCGAGAAAATTCCGGACTGCGGATATGTCATTTGTAGCCAGAGCCATTACCTCACCGGTAGAATGATTATGGAAGTACTGCAGATCCTGTTTTCTTACGCATTTAACAAAATCATTTCTCAGATCATTCTCGATTTCCCTTGATATTACTATTATTGTTTGCCTTGTAAAATAAAGGAATATTCCGCTCAACACTGCAAATCCGACAGTAACTAGTGCATATTTAAACAGTAATACGGTATCAGGGTGCGATTTTATCGAGTCAATCGCTCTTGAAATGACGAAAGGCACTATGTTTGTAAATACAGCACCTAAGAGAATTACCGTAAATCCTAAGATTAACTTGTTTTTGTATTCAAAAAGATATGGTAGAAGTCGTTTAAGGTATGTCATTATCGTAACTTAATATATTTACAATTTTATAACCATATACAAATTTATAAAGTTCATTGGAAACAGCAGTATCATTTATATTAATGCGTTTTCATAATACAACTATTCAAGAAATTTCTTTTACAAAAAATATGAAATATAGAATTTTAAATAGAGATAGTACATTATATACCTCAATACTTTCCTTGACAAACAATTCTAAATTGAGTATTTTAGCACTCCTCTAATGAGAGTGCTAATATATATTTATAAACTATTAATAAACAATACATTAATTTAAGGAGGATTTAAAATGAATCTTAAACCACTTGGAGACAGGGTCGTAGTGAAGCCCAAAGAACCTGAAGAGGTTACTAAAGGCGGGATCATTCTTCCCGATACCGCAAAGGAAAAACCAATGGAAGGTGAAATAGTAGCGGTAGGAGCAGGAAGAATAGCCGATGACGGCAAGAAGATTAATATGGAACTCAAGGTCGGTGATAAGGTGCTGTACGGTAAATACAGCGGAACCGAGATAAAGATCAACGATGAAGAATATCTTATCATGCGCGAAAGCGATGTTTATGCCATCATTAAATAATTTTAATATAGAAAATAAAGAAGGAGAAATATAAAATGGCCGCAAAAATAATTCAGTATGAATCTGAAGCCCGCGCAGCACTTAAACGCGGGGTAGATAAGCTTGCCAACGCAGTGAAGGTCACGCTTGGACCAAAAGGAAGAAACGTTGTAATTGACAAGAAATTCGGAACACCTACAGTTACTAAAGACGGCGTCACGGTAGCAAAAGAAATTGAACTTGAAGACCCTATCGAAAATATGGGAGCACAAATGGTCAGGGAAGTTGCCTCGAAGACTTCTGACATAGCAGGTGACGGAACAACTACAGCTACAGTCCTGGCACAAAAGATCTACAGCGAAGGATTACGCAACGTTACTGCGGGAGCCAACCCGATGGATCTTAAAAGAGGAATAGACCTGGCAGTTACTAAAGTAATCGAAGGGCTGAAGGCAATAAGCAAGAGTATAGACAAAACAAGCAAGAAGGAAATCGCCCAGGTTGGTGCAATCTCTGCTAACAACGATCCGATTATCGGCGAGCTCATTGCCGATGCTATGATGAAAGTGGGAACTGACGGCGTAATAACTGTTGAAGAAGCAAAAGGAACCGATACAACGGTTGATGTTGTAGAAGGCATGCAGTTCGACAGAGGGTACTTATCACCATACTTCGTAACCGATGCTGATTCCATGGAAACAATTCTCGAAGACCCTCTAATTCTTATACATGACAAGAAAATATCAAGTATGAAAGACTTGCTGCCGATACTCGAGAAAATTGCACAGTCAGGTAAATCGATCCTTATAATTGCCGAGGACTTAGAAGGTGAAGCACTGGCAACGCTCGTGGTAAATAAATTAAGAGGAACCCTCAAGGTTGCGGCAGTTAAAGCCCCGGGGTTCGGAGACAGAAGGAAAGCAATGCTCGAAGATATTGCTGTACTAACGAACGGAACTGTTATTTCGGAAGAAAAAGGATTCAAGCTCGAGAACGCTACCCTTTCGTATCTTGGAACGGCAAAGAAGATAGTTATTGACAAGGATAACACAACTATCGTCGAAGGTGCCGGAAAGAAAGAAGATATCAAAAAGAGAATAAACGAAATAAAAGGTCAGATAGATAAGACTACCTCCGATTACGATAAAGAGAAACTGCAGGAACGCCTTGCTAAACTATCCGGCGGAGTTGCAGTTTTGAAGATCGGTGCAGCTACCGAAGTCGAGATGAAAGAAAAGAAAGCAAGGGTTGAAGATGCATTGCATGCAACAAGAGCCGCCGTAGAGGAAGGTATTGTTCCGGGCGGTGGTGTAGCATTTCTCAGAGTCATAAATAAGCTGGATGGGATCAAAACCGAAAACGACGACCAGAAAATAGGGATCGAAATAATTAAGAAAGCACTCGAAGAACCGATCAGACAGATAGTGGAAAATGCAGGCGTTGAAGGTTCAATAGTCGTAAACAAGGTTAAAAGTGAAAAAGATGACTTCGGATTCAATGCACAAACTGAGAAATATGAGAATCTGATTACTACCGGTGTAATAGATCCTACTAAAGTAACCAGGATAGCATTGGAGAATGCAGCATCTGTTGCTTCTATGCTGCTGACAACAGAAGCGGTAATATGCGAGAAACCGGAGAAAGAGAAACCGCCAATGATGCCTCCTGGAGGCGGATACGGTGACATGGGCGGAATGTACTAAGAATAGCTTAAAACAGATTAGATGTTAAAAAACCCCGCTGAACATGCGGGGTTTAATTTTTTCATTTGGTTATATTTGTAGAACTTCCTCCAGTTTATCCAAGCACAGCAATTTTTTTTCATGTGTTTCAAATTTTATATTTTATTAATTTTGATAATTGTACTATTAATTATTATTTAGAGAGGTTACTTTGAAAGACATACACAAACTTTCTGACGAATCCAAAGTAGTTCATGCGGGAATGATAGAAGATGCATATTTATCGGTTATCCCCCCTATTTACCAGACTTCGACTTTTAAATTCCATAATGCTGCGCATGGTGCGAGGTTATTTGCTAATGAAGAAGAGGGATTTATTTATACACGGCTAGGCAACCCGACAATAAAAGCACTTGAAGATTGTATCGCCGCATTGGAACAGGGGTACGGCGGTCTTGCTTGTGCTAGCGGAATGGCTGCGGTCGACACGGTTTTCACTACTCTGGTTAAGAACGGTGACCATGTCATATGCTCCGATTCAGTTTATGGTCCTACAACAACTATTCTTGCAACCATCTTCTCAAAGTTCGGCGTAGAGACAACTTTCATTGATACCTCCGACCTGCGCAATATTGAGAAATCGTTCCGAAATAATACAAAGATAGTTTACATAGAGACTCCGGGTAACCCCACAATGAATATTACTGACATTGCAACAGCGGCGAAGCTTGCTCATTCTCACAGATGTAAACTCATAGTAGATAATACTTTCATGAGCCCGGTACTTCAAAAACCTCTAACCCTCGGAGCAGATGTAGTTCTGCATAGCCTGACCAAATTCCTCAACGGTCACGCTGATGTGGTAGGGGGTGTAATTATAGCAAAAGAAAAAGATGATTTTGAGCTTCTTAAGAAGACATTGATACTGCTCGGCGGTATTATCAGTCCTTTTAATGCATTTCTGGTTCACCGGGGAATCAAGACACTTGCGCTCAGGATGAATAAGCACACCGAGAATGCTCAAAAGATTGCTGAGTATCTCGAAAATCACCCAAAAGTGCAGTGGGTAAGATATCCCGGATTGAAATCACATCCGCAGTATGAGCTTGGTTTAAAGCAAACATCAGCTCCCGGCGGTATGATAAGTTTTGAACTGAAAGGCGGAGTCGAAGCCGGCAGGACCGTTATGGATAACGTTCATCTCTGCGTACTTGCGGTAAGCCTGGGCGGTGTAGAAACCCTGATTGAGCACCCCGCATCCATGACACATGCGAGCATGGATAAAGATATTAGGCTTCAGGCAAAAATAACGGACGGGCTGGTAAGACTATCGGTCGGAATTGAAAATGCAGATGAGCTTATCGCCGATCTGGATCAGGCATTTGAAAAAATTAAGTAAGATTTATAATATACGATAATTAGAGGTCACCCTTGATAGGTCTTACCACGACTTCTTCGATTACGGTTTTTTTCGGCTGATTAGCTGCCATCAGGATAATCTCTGCAACTTCTTTCGGGGTCATCATACGATTTCTGTATTTTGCCCGTACCTTTGAATCCCACATAGGTGTATCTACGTTTCCGGGAAGTATGTTAGAGATTTTGATATTATATCTCCTTACTTCATTTCTCAAGACACTCGACATTGCATACAAAGCGGCTTTTGAGGCTGAATAAACGGAACTGTCCTCAAAGAAGGTATTAGCTGCAACAGAGAGGACATTAATTATGTGTCCTTTTTTCTTTTTTATCATAAGAGGGAGTACGGCTTTTGTCATTAAAAAGCATCCCCTAACATTGGTATCCATAATATTATCGTACTCGTGGCTCTTTGTATCGATAAATGATTTGAATACTGTAACCCCGGCATTATTTATTACTATATCTATTTTCCCGCATTTTTCAAGAATTTTTTTCTTTGTTGACATTACACTTCTTTCGGATTGCACGTTGCAGACGAAAGCATAAGCTTCGTGTCCTGCAAATTTAAGCTCATTCACAAGACTCACCAAACGCGATTTTCTTCTTGCAGTAGCATTTACTATATAACCTGCTTTTGCGAATACCTTCGCTGTTTCAAACCCGATGCCCGTTGAAGCTCCGGTTATCCAGACTACAGCCTGATTCATAAAATACACTTATAAGTTTTAATAATCGTTAATTTATATAAATATAATGATTTTATATTTCGTCTTCCCAGCAATCCAATTAAACTGATTGGCTCGAACTCATCTGTAAAAGTCATTATTGTACATGTTCTCCCCAAACCTTTCTTAAAGTGTTCGATATTTCACCAATTGATGTATAACATTCTACGCACTCTATTATAAAAGGAATGATGTTATCTTTCTTGAGAGCAGCCTCACCCAACCTTGTCAGAGTATATTGTACTTTGGCTTTATCACGAGTAGCTCTGACATGCTTTAGTTTTTCGATCTGCTTTTTCTGAATAGAGTCATCTATCTTAAGAAGATCAATCTTTCCAGTGTCATCTTCTTCGATGAACTGGTTGACCCCGACAATTATCTTTTCTTTGTTTTCAATTGCCATTGAGTATTCGTATGAGCTATTTGCAATTTCTTCCTGCTGAAAACCAGATTCTATGCATTTTACTGCGCCGCCCATGCTGTCTATCTTATCAAGGTATCCCAAGACTTTTTCTTCAATTTTATCCGTGAAGTATTCAATATAATAAGACCCTGCTAGAGCATCCACGGTATCGGCTATTCCGCTTTCATAAGCTATTAACTGCTGTGTTCTTAAAGCAACCCTCACGGATTCCTCTGTTGGTAAAGCTAATGCTTCATCCTTGGAATTTGTATGAAGAGACTGGCATCCACCGAGAACAGCGGCCATAGCCTCTATAGCGGTACGGACTATGTTGTTATCGACCTGCTGGGCAGTCAACGTGCTGCCAGCTGTTTGTGCGTGAAATCGCAGCATCATACTTTTATCCTTTTTGGCATGGAACCTCTCCTTCATTATTTTAGCCCAGATCCTCCTTGCCGCGCGGAATTTTGCAACCTCTTCGAGGAAATTTGCATGTGAATTGAAGAAAAATGATAACCTGGAAGCAAAATCATCAACATCGAGACCTGCCTTTATCGCCGATTCTACATATGCTATGGCATTTGCAAGAGTGAATGCAACTTCCTGAACTGCATTAGAACCGGCTTCTCTAATATGGTAACCGCTTATTGATATCGTATTCCAGCTCGGAAGATTCTTATGACACCATTCAAAAATGTCAGTTATCAACCGCATAGAATGAATAGGTGGGTAAATATACGTGCCGCGTGCTATATATTCTTTCAGTAGATCGTTTTGTATGGTTCCCGATATTTTCTCTAGCTTAGCATTCTGTTTCTTAGCTATCACAACGTACATGCTTAACAGGATAGCTGCAGTTGAATTAATGGTCATAGATGTCGTGATATTCTCAAGAGTTATCCCGTCAAACAATATCTCCATATCTTTAAGCGTATCGATTGCAACTCCTACTTTGCCAACCTCTCCTTCTGCTATGGGATCGTCACTATCATAACCAATCTGGGTCGGGAGATCGAATGCAACGGATAATCCTGTCGTGCCCTGTTCTAGAAGGAATTTATATCTCTTGTTGGATTCTTCAGCTGTTCCGAAACCTGCATACTGGCGCATCGTCCAGAACCGGCTTCGATACATTAATTCGTGGACTCCTCTTGTAAAGGGGTATTTTCCCGGTGTGTTTAATTTTTCTTTATAGGTTTGTGACTCTTCTTTGATAAATGGCGGTATCTCTATCTCTGAATCTGTTACAAATTTGCTTTTTCTATCTTTCACTTTTTGCCCAATAATTTATTATCACACACAAAAATAGTCAGATTTGGTTTGATTATCAATTTGAAAATAAAAGAGTTAAAATACAAATCATTCTTGTTTTATTTTTAATTATGTTATGTATGTCTGTATAATTGTCTATCGTGTATAAGTAGGAACCCTATTTATTAACAGCAATACTTAGGAATTTTTACGGGGGATGGTCTATTCATTCCCTGACTGTTTTTTACCGGTTATTTATTTTTGATTGAGCTTCCCTTAATTTAGGGCCTGATATTTCCTTGAATTTTGTATCCAGAGATATTGCTTTTTTATAATCTTCTGCTGCCTTCTCGTATTCTTTCATAGCAAAATAAACATCCCCCCTGCTATCATATGTATTAGCATTATTCGGCGAAAGTGTTATGTATCTATTAACATCATGCAGCGCTTTTTTATACTGCTTTAAAACAAGATAGCAGTAACACCTTGAATTATACACGTCAGGATACTCCGGTTTTAGTTCAATTACCTTTGTATAATCTATGATCGCACTGTTATAATTTTTCAGCGAATAGTATGAATTACCCCTGTTCACATAAGCATCAGCTTCGATTGAATCCAGACTTATTACTTTCGAAAAATCTTTTACTGCTGCTTCGTATTCTTTCAGATCGAAATAAACACTGCCTCTGTTATTATATGCTTCAATGTACAATGAATCGTGCTCGATGGCTCTTGAATAATCTTCCATGGCATAATAATAGTTTTTTAATTGATCATAAGCTCTCCCCCTGTTATAATATGCCCTTGCAAAATTAGGTTTTAATTCGATCACCTTCGTATAATCTTGAATAGAATTCTCATAGTTAGCAGATAAATAGTAGCAATTGCCCCTGTTGTTATATGCTTTCCAATAATCCGGTTTTATAGAAATGGACATCGAATAATCATCAATTGCATTTGTAAAATCTTTCTTTCTTTCATAAATGTTTCCTCTGTTATTATACGCATCAGCAAAATTTGGTTTAATAGCTATTGCATTTGTAAAATCCTGAATAGCTTCTTCCGTGTAATCCATTATCGTATAAACCTGTCCCCTGTTATTCAGGGCTTCAGGATAACCCGGTCTTAATTCGATAGCTTTGGAATAATCTGAAAGTGCTCTGACAAATGCATTCGTTTGAAAGTAACAATTCCCTCGGTTATTATAGACTTCCGGCAGATTGGGATGAAGATTAATTATCTGAGAATAAAGAGTTAAAGCTCCGGAATAATCCGCAGAATCGTATGCCAGATTTGCCTGTAAAAGCAAATCCGGTACATCCTGCCCGCAGGTTGTAGTACAAATTAATACGAATAGTGTCAGTATTGAATAAATATAGCTTTTCATCTAATATTAAAAACAGTTATTGTACAAAAATAATTATTTCAATGGTTGAAATATTAGGAAAAAAACTAAACTTTAATAGCTTGAAATAAGTTTATATTAATAAAGAATATAGGGAGGTAAAAATTAGATGCCCCGTTATAAATATTTAATATTGGGAGGTGGAATGACCGGTGATTCCGCTGTTAAAGGAATACGTGAAATCGATAAGGAAGGTTCGATCGGATTGATCAGTGATGAAAAATATCCTCCTTACAGCCGTCCACCCCTTACAAAGGATCTGTGGAAAGGCTCCGAGCTTGATAAGATATGGAGAAAAACTGATGAATATAATATAACTTTACATCTTTCGACGCATATAACCAGACTGGACGCTGAAAACAGATATCTCGTTGACGATAAAGGTAACAAGTATGAATTCGAGAAACTGCTTCTTGCAACCGGTGGCAGGCCCATAAAATTGCCTTTCGGAAGCGAAGATATAATTTATTACCGGCGTCTCAGCGATTATAATAATCTAAGATCTATTTCAGAAACAGATAAGACCTTCGCCATAATCGGCGGTGGTTTTATCGGAACTGAAATTGCAGCAGCACTTACTATGAACGGGAAAGAAGTTACTATGATATTTCCCGAAAAGTTTTTGGGAGAGAGGATCTATCCATTAGACCTTGCCCAATTTCTTACGGGGTTTTATAGTGAAAAAGGCGTTCGCATGATATCCGGAGATGCGGTCACGGAAATAGAAGAAGAGAAAAGCAGCTTCTTCGTAGGCACTGGTTCGGGTAAAAACGTTACTGCTGATTGCGTTATTGCTGGATTAGGCATTAGACCGAATACCATGCTGGCTGAAGAGGCTGGAATAGCGGTGAATAACGGTATACTCATTGATGAATATCTTAGAACCAATATTAACTATATATACGCTGCAGGTGATGTTGCAAACATTTACAATCCTTCGCTGGAGAGAAGAATAAGAATAGAACACGCAGACAATGCAGATAAAATGGGAAAGAGTGCCGGTATATCAATGGCAGGAAAAGGTGAACCTTTTAATTATCTTCCTTTTTTCTATTCTGATATGTTCGACCTCGGATATGAAGCTATAGGTGAGCTTCATTCTACATATGATATAGTCAGCGATTGGCAGGAACCGTTCAAAAAAGGGGTTATATATTACTCGCAAAACGATAAGGTCAGGGGTGTACTACTCTGGAATGTTTGGGGAAAAATTAAAGATGCGAGGGAGTTGATCGGAAGTAAAAGAACGATCAAACCGGAAGAACTGAAGGGCTTGATAGAATAATGAGCATATGGATGAAACTCAGGGTATACCTTCAACAAATCCTGGGTAGCTGCTCTCCGCTTAACATATCTACGATTCGTGTTGCACCAATTGTACTCCTCATAATTACCAAACCGGCATTACTTTCAGATACTTTCCCGATGATATGAGCTTCAGGAGCATTTTTGTCAGAATTGAGTATATCAAGCGCTTTCTGAACTTGGTTATCGGGAAGGAAAGTAACAAACCTTCCTTCATTCGCAACATACAGGGGATCGAACCCGAGAATTTCACATGCGCCTCTGACATCCTCTGCGACCGGTATATTCTTCTCGTTAATATTAATACCTAGTTTTGAAGCCTGTGCAATTTCTACAAGTGCGCTCGATAGTCCCCCTCTTGTCAGGTCACGCATACAGTGGATATCGAGACCTGCATCGACTAGCCTTTTCACAATACTGTTCAAAGGTGCTGAATCGCTCTCTATGGTAGTTTCGAATTCCAGACCTTCACGCACTGCCATTATAGCTATCCCGTGCCTTCCAATATCTCCATTGATGACAATAACATCTCCGGGCAGTATCGAAGCAGGATTGATATTCAGCTTGTGATTTATGATACCTATACCTGATGTATTAATAAATATCCCATCACCCTTCCCTTTATCAACTACCTTTGTATCACCCGTAACAATCTCAACCCCAGTATTTTTTGCAGCTTCTTTCATAGATTGTACAATCCGCCACATAGTCTCCATCGGTAATCCTTCTTCGATAATAAATGCCGTGCTGATATAAAGCGGTTCAGCTCCGCTCATTGCCAGATCATTCACAGTACCGTGAATCGCCAATGAGCCGATATCACCGCCGGGGAAGAATAAGGGATTCACAACATAAGAGTCTGTTGTAAAAGCAACTCTTTTCTTCTTTAGAATCAGTTCTACAGAATCATGCAAAACTTTGCTTTCTTTCGAATTGAATTCTGGCAGGAACATTTTTTCTATCAGGTTATGCATTAACGTTCCGCCTCCCCCGTGAGCCAGAAGGACTTTTGGATACTGCTGAATCGGGATAGGGCAACTCATTTCGAAAGATTTTTTTTCTTCCATTCTTTTATTGAATGATTATTCTCAGTTAACTATCAAATCTGCGGTATCGATAATATGCTGCGCAGGCACCTTCCGAAGAGACCATTGGTGCTCCGAGCGGAAAATCCGGTGTACATTTGGTTCCAAATGCCGGGCATTCATTGGGTTTTTTCTGCCCCTGAAGTACAAGTCCCGCAATACAGTCCGGTGATTCGTCAGCAGTAATATTCGAAAGTGAGAATTTCAATTCGGCATCGAATTGCCTGTATCCATCGTTCAACCCAAGTCCGCTCTGAGGTATTTCTCCTACTCCCCGCCATTTTCTCGGGACGATCTTAAACACTTCTTTTATTAATTCTTGCGCTTGAAGATTACCTTCTTTTCTTACGGAACGGGAATACTGGTTCTCAACCTGAAATCTGCCTTCTTCAAGCTGTTTGATGCACATATATATTCCCTGAAGTATATCAACAGGTTCAAATCCCGTAACGATGATCGGAACACGATATTTCTCAGCAATCGGGATATACTCGTTAAACCCCATTACAGTGCACACATGCCCTGCGGCAAGAAACCCCTGAACAAGATTTAGCGGTGAGGACAGGATGGCTTCCATTGCAGGTGGTACAAGCACATGTGAGACAAGAAGAGAGAAGTTCTTTATATTATTTTTTTTTGCCTGGTAAACAGCCATAGCATTAGCCGGTGCTGTTGTCTCAAAGCCTACTGCGAAAAAAATAACTTCTTTATTTGGATTGTTCCCGGCAATTTTCACAGCATCCATTGGGGAGTAGACTATACGGATATCCCCGCCGTCAGCTTTTACGGAGAGCAGATCTTTTTGTGTTCCGGGGACCCTGAGCATATCGCCGAATGAACAAAAAATTACGTTCTTCTTTGAGGCAATCTCGATCGCTTTATTAATCAATTCAACGGGAGTAACACATACCGGACAACCGGGACCATGTACAAGTGTTATGCTTTCAGGCAATAGCTCGTCAATTCCAAATTTTACGATGGAATGGGTTTGTCCTCCGCATATTTCCATAATAGCCCATTTACGTGTGATTATATTCCTGATGGCATCAGCAAATTTGTTCGCGGTTGCGGAATCCCTATATTCATCTATATATTTCATGTTTCCTTTTCTCCCGATTCAAGTTCATTCCCGGGTCCGGAATCGTTAGACTCTTCTATTTGCCTCAGGAATTCTAAAGTTTTGTTAGCTTCTTCTTCATCCAGAGTACTGATAGCAAAACCGACATGAACGATTACATAGTCCCCAACTTTTGCTTCCGGAACGTAAGCAAGGTTTACCTCTTTAGCTATTCCTCCGAAATTCACCTTTCCCATTCGTTCAAATGGATCCTCTCCGCTTATGCTTATTATCAAACCCGGTATTGCAAGGCACATCTTTTTTACTCCTTATTAGAATTTCTGATTGCTGCTGTAATCTGCCCGAGGGAGATACCTCCATCGTTTGTCGGCACACGCTGGTGCCAGTATATGCTAAAACCATTATCAGTCAGATAATTTACAGTTCTCTCGAGCAAGTACTGGTTCTGGAAACACCCACCCGATAACACTACCTTTTTATCACCCGATCTTTTCACAGTTTCAACAATCATGTCAGTTAAAGTATTATGAAATTTTCCTGTTATAAAACCTGTTTCCATTTTATTCTTAACGTCATTCAGAATTCCTTTTACCATCGGTTCCCAGTCCAGAATATATTCAGTTTCAGTGCCTGCTGCATTTTCCAATATACGAAAAGGATATGCCTCATTTGAATTCAAAAGTTTAGCGCTAAATTCCACCTGCATAGCTGCCTGTCCCTCGAAGTGTGAATACGAGCTTGTACCTGTGATCGAAGCCACTGCATCGAACAATCTTCCTGCACTTGATGTAACAGGTGAATTAATATTCTTCTCAAGCATTTTTTTTAATAA
>JBEKSX010000002.1:0-84537 GCA_049516635.1 Ignavibacteria bacterium
CATTAGATAGAGAATACTTGCAAAGATTTGGTGAAGCACTCGATAAAAAAAATAATGGTAACTGGGTTTTGAATTATTTCCAACACCTATTTTTGAAAAACTTTCATGAAAAATCCTACTATATAGTTGATTCTGTAAGAATCTTGGAGCAAGTCGAACACTTTAGAAAAGCATTCAGTTATTTTGTCTATCACATCCATTTGAAAGCTTCGTCAAAAGTATTAAAGGAAAGATATTTAATAAGAAATGAAATTCAAACTCTAGACAATAAAAAACTTGTAAATCAATATGATACAATAAAGGCTAACGAAACTGAAGCAAATGTGAAAAATCTTGAAAAGGATGCAGATTTAGTAATAGATACAGAGAGATGCAATTCGGAAGACGTATTAATAAGAGTATTAAGTTTTCTTAAACTTTTGCCACCAACAACAGCTGAAAATGTAGATGTGATAATAGGAGGTCAATTTGGATCAGAGGGTAAAGGGCAAATAGCAGCATACTTATCTCCAGAATATGATTGTTTAATTAGAATTGGAGGACCTAACGCAGGTCATTCTGTGTTTGAAACACCTAAGCATGACGTATTTCACCTACTTCCTTCCGGTACCAGAAGAAATCCATTTTCAAAACTAATTATCGGCCCCGGTGCAGTAATTAGCATTGAAAAATTAATTACTGAGATCAAGGAATTTGGAGTAGAGGATATGGATAGGCTTCTCATTGATGAAAACACCACAGTTATTACAAAAGCTGATATAGAATACGAAAAAAGGTTTCAAGAGAAAATAAGCTCTACTGCTCAAGGTGTCGGAAAAGCAACAGCCAATAATATACTAAATAGACTTAGAGGGTTGGACAATCACAAAGCTAAAAACTATAGAAAACAATTAGGCCGATATCTCGGACATGCGCAAGAAGAACTTGAAAGGCTTTATGCACAAAACAAGAAGATTCTATTAGAAGGTACACAAGGTACCTTGTTAAGCTTACATCACGGTATGTATCCAAATGTAACTTCAAGAGATACAACTGTATCTGGATGTTTATCCGAGGCGGGAATTTCACCAAAAAGAGTAAGAAAAATAATAATGGTTACTAGGACGTATCCTATAAGAGTGGGTGGTAATTCAGGTCCTTTTAATAGCAAAGAAATAAAATTTGACGATATTTCAATAAGGTCTCATAAAAAATTAGAAGTTATTAAAAAAATGGAAATAACTTCAACTACAAAAAGAGATAGAAGAATAGCTGAGTTCAGTTGGTCTTTATTTAGAAAAGCTTGTGAGTTAAATTCACCTACTGACATAGCCTTAACTTTTGCTGATTACATTTCACAAGATAATGAAAGAGCAAGGAGATACGATCAATTAACATCTGAAACAAGACAAATGATAGAAGAAATTGAAAGATGTTCAGGTGTCAAAGTTTCTTTAATAGGAACTTGCTTCGATTACAGGGCAGTTATAGACAGGAGGAATTGGAATTAATTTGGATCTGAAAGCATTTTTTGTTGATAGACCTTTCTTATATCACCTAACGTATTCAGAAAATATTAACCAAATCGTAAAGGACTGTACACTTTACAG
Organism: Ignavibacteria bacterium; assembly: GCA_049516635.1. GTDB lineage: Bacteria > Bacteroidota > Ignavibacteria > Tepidaquicellales > OLB5 > JBEKSX01. The sequence continues at coordinate 1,590 of JBEKSX010000002.1, forward strand.
TGCAGAACAACTAATATCTGAAAGTGAGAATAAGGAGTTATCAAACCTTTTAACTGAAAGAAGAGCAAAAAGACTCCTTGTTAGTATAGATGGTTCAGAAATTTATATAAGAGATCAGAGACCAATATCTATAACAGCTTTAACGAAATGTTTGACCGATGGGTGGACTCCTAAAAAATATATAAGATTTCTAAATAAGATGGTTTTTATGTGGTGCACTATCGATAGACTTATTAGGCATTATAATCGTTATAAAGATGAAAATCCTCTTATATTACGTTTCGATACGAAAGAATTACTAGATTTAAACACCAATGTTAAATTTTGTAGAATAAATTCTGGCGCTACAAGACCTAATAGTCATTTAAACGGTAAAGCACCATTAAGAGGTAAAAGAACTTTCCTTAATGCTGAAGAATTTACTTTTGCAGTTAGAGATGTAGCTGAAGTAACATTTGAAGGGGAATGTAAATTGCCTATGTCCTTTCACCGAAGTAACAATCCCCTAGGTCCTTGGACCTTAATAAAACTATAGATTATTTTGATTCATAACACTTGAATATGTTAATTATCCAATTATTTTTTAATAATCTGTAGATAATCTAGAATTATTGAATCACCTCTATTAGGCCATTTCGAAAATAGAACATCTCTATATTTATCCGGTATATCTAAATTATCAATTCTGTAATTTATAGTTGGTGAAGACCATATTTGAATGCTTGTTTTGCCAAGGTATTTCTCCCTAAGCTTACAATAATAAACAATTCCTATATCTTCAAATTTAGAAAAATATACTGGTAAATTAAGCTTTTTCATCTCCTCTGGATAATCATCGTACAAGATGCCTAACGCTATCAATCCTATTCTTGATGTACTAGAACCTCTCATTACAAGCTTTTCTATCTGTTGAGTTGTAAATCGATTGCCATATTTGTGGCAAATATTAAATAGCAATTCACTCTTTTTGTTTCCTTCAGATGTTCCTCTAATCTTAATACCTAAAATTAACACGTCATTTAATATTTCCTCAATTTCTAGTGCATATGTTTTACTCAAATCAAATGTAATTTCAGTTAATTTTTCATATATGTCTTCGTTTCCCAATAAAAATGCTGTTTCTAAACATGTGTTTAAATCCAATTGTAATTGTGTTAGGTTCCTTCTTTTAGCAATATCAATCATTTTATTATTTAAACTATCCTCTAAATTATTTGTTGAAGGTACATCAACTGCAATTGTTTTATTGCCACTATCAATGTCTATGTGTTTCATTTTTATATATTCTTGAATCCATATGTAATATGCAGATTCTTCTTTTATATCAACCAACACAAGAATTATGGGTATCTTACATTCAAAGCAATATTTCATAAAACTTCTTTTTAGTCTTGTTATTATTGTGTTATTACCTATTTCTAGTTTATCAATTGCTTTCACTTGTATTTTAACAAATTGACCCGTGACGCTTCCCAATTCACAAAATTCAATCTCAAAATCTATACCGTAATCTCTTTCCATGTCCCTTACTATCCAATTGTTATTCTTAGAAATTAAATATTTCACAATTGCCTCACCTTTTTCTCCTATAGTTTGTGATTTAGTTCTAATTGCCATTTTACTAATAATAATTTAGTGAATAAGGAGTAATTATAAATATTCTTACTACAAAAATAGAAGATATATAAATATTATGATATTACTTTATTATTGTTCAGAAAATCAATAATGGGTTAGATTTTCAGCATCTTCCCCTCCTGAATCTCTCAGTTATCCAGATATTATTGCCTTGATTTTTGCAGATTGATATATTATATTTGTAATTGCAGTTTTTAATATGTTGTAGAGGCACCCTGGTGGGGCGTCTCCCTGAGCGAGACGACCTGCCAGGTCGTCTCTACGAATACCGGTTCATCCGGGTTAAATCGGAGGGGGTGGGTTCAAAAGTAATGAATCAAGTAATGTTTTCAATAAAAATTTTTTGCACTTGTAACTGCCTTATAAATAAATGAGTTGCGCAGCGGTTAACGGATTTAAATTAGGAGACGGATTTTGCGTTTTAAGCGTTTAATCATTAAAGAGGTAACTTCAAGTTACCGGGGGTACCCCTACCACTTACTAACGAATTTCAGCTAACGTTTTTACAAAATGTTTTCGAAAGAAAGTGAAAACTTACTTAAACCTATGTTTCTGGAACCGGCTATGTTATAAATATGTATTATAATTGTAATTAATGCCTAATTTTACTAAGTTTATAAATTCAAAATCAGGAAAATTCTATTTAATAATACAATTGGATTCCCCCGCCAAAGGCCGGGCAAGCTGCCTTGGAGGGAATGACAAAATAAATAAAAATGAACGTAAAAAGCATATTTATTATTACTTTACTGACTGCTGTACTCGGGTTAATGTCATGTAACCACGATGATACTGAGAATACTTCGAAGAAGGATACTACTAAATTCTCCAGTATAACACAAAGTGTGGACGTTCAGACAGGTGAAACGATAGGTGACAGCAGCAGGATTTACGGTACGGGTAATTTTAGTTACCGTGATTCACTGGACACATTTCACCGGGGTTACAGTATACCGCGTGACAGCATTTACAAGGTTTATAATATCAAGGAATTCGAAAAATTTAACTTTTTAATAAAAAAGTATCCGACCAGACCGGGTCCGTATCTTGACAGGGGAAATCATTTCCAGAATATTAAGATGTATACGGAAGCTATCGCGGACTATAATAAGTATATAGCACTCAATCCCCGCAATCCTTCGGCTTATATGAATAGGGGCAACGCACACGAAAGATTAAAAGAATACGATTCGGCGATGTACGATTACAACAAGACACTGGAGCTGAAACCCGATGATACGATCGCTAACTTCAATAAGGGCAACATATATGATATCCTCGGGAAATATGACCTTGCGGTAAAAGAATACGACACGGTTATTGTAAAAGACCCGAGGCTTGCTAAAGCATTTTACAACCGCGGAGCGAGTCATCTGAGTTTAAAAGATTATTCAGCATCTGTGAAAGATTGGGAAGAAGCCATCAGGCTGAATCCGCCTTATGAACCGGACCTCAGGCCCAGGATAAACAGGATAAGACCCCTGATCAGGTAAAAATTTACGTAACCTACTTTCTGTAGATAGACCAGGTCCCTTTACATTTTACATCGAGAATATACGACCCTGTTTTGGGGACGTTGATAGATTTTGTTCCTTTATAATTTCCGGTAACATCAGCGAGCACTTCGACCAGTGTTCCGTCGGGATCCAGCAGGTGAGCGGTAAAATTTGTAGTACCTTCATACTTAATATCGAACGTTGCAGGTCCCTCGATAAGGTCAATTATCTGAGCCTTATTATCCTGAAAATTCTCGCCCATTCTGTACTGGTCCTTTTTTTCCTGTTCGGTGGTTTTTGTTTTGCTCTTATCTTTTTCAATGTCCTTCTTCGCTTTGAACCAGCTGCAGGAAAATGCTAAGGCGATTATTATAAAAAGTGAGAGAATGAAGTTTATCCTGTTACTCATCTAAATATTTATTTTTTGTTGGATTATAGTTTAATTTAGTAATATTTAATAAGTTTATATATACAATTTGAAATTCGAAAACTATTCAAATAATTTTGAATAAAACTCTTAATATAACCATTATGAACTCTAAAACATTTCACAAATACCTGAAAATATTGATTTTATTTATTACAATTACAATTACACTATCTTTTAGATTCGAAGGATGCAGTAAAAATCCCGTAGAATCGGACAGGCACTTGAAAACAGGCATGGGGATGATTGATAAAGGTGATATTTCCGGAGCTATAAAAGAATTTGACCTGGCAATAGACCTTAATTCCGATAATTCGGAAGCGTATTATGAGAGAGGTGTTTGTTATATCTCACAAAAAGACATGAATAGGGGGTTGGAGGATCTTACCCGTGCTATTGCGTTCAACCCAATAAATGCAAAATATTATGATAGACGCGGCTACATCTACCTGACACTGAATAATTTCAGCAGTGCGATGAATGATTATGAATATGCTGTAAAATTTGACACTAAAAATGCCATCTATGTGAACAAGCGCGGATATGTTTATGCTAACCTGAAAGACTACATCCAGGCGGTAAAAGACTACACTAAAGCGATCGAATTAAACCCGGACTATGAAGAAGCAGTGGCTAACAGAGGATTCGCATACATAAATCTCAAGAGGTATGATAAAGCTAAATCGGATTTCATCAAAGCTATAACATTGAATCCGAATAGAGGAATTTATTACAACTCACTTGGTTACTGCTATGCAAACGAACAGCTGTATGACTCTGCCATTTCAAATTACAATAAAGCGATCGAACTCGACAGCAGGAACCCCGATGCGTACATCAACCGCGGTTATGCTTATCTTAATACAAAAGCCTACAGATCAGCTGTTGACGATTTTAGCAAAGCCCTGCAGTTAGATTCGACAAAAGCATCCAGCTGTAATTCGCTCGGTTATGCATACGCTAACCTGAAAGACTACAAGAACGCTGCATTCTATTATGATAAAGCCATCATTCTCGACAGTACGTTTGCTGACGCTTATGTCAACCGCGGTTTCGCAAAATATAACTCATCACTCTCTCCTGATGCTATGAATGACTGGGAAACAGCAATAAGGCTTAATCCTGAACTGGCAGATTACCTGAGACCGTATATGGAAAGACTTGAAGAACTGAATAAGAAACTTGAAGGGAAAAAAAAGAGGTAACTATATTCAGCTTATATCATTCAACACTATTTTTCGGTACCATTTAGTTTTATATGATTGAAAATAATAACTTCTCTAAGAGCTATAAAAAAGCCGGAGGAAGGTTGTATTTTCCTCCTCCGGTTTTAAGATCCATTCAGTAAATAGAACTACTATTTGATCAAGACCATCTTTTTGGTTTCCGAATAAGTTTCCGCTTGAAGTTTATAGAAATAAATACCGCTTGCATAATTGCTAGCATCGAACTCTATTTCGTATTTTCCCGGCACTAAATCGTCATTTACGAGAGTTGTGGCCTCTCTGCCCTGCACATCAAAAAGCTTTAAATTTACAAATCCCGATCGGGGCACCTGAAATCCTATAATAGTTTTGGGGTTAAACGGGTTCGGATAGTTTTGTTTCAAATCATATTTATCCGGTACCTGTGTGCTGATAGGCCTGATGCCGATCGGAACACTATTCGGATTATAAATAACATTTTTATAATTGAAAGTGTACCCTAAGACACTAATGGTTGTATACATGATCTTAAAGACACTAAATTTCTTTCCGGGAACGTACCATTCATAGATGGTATAGGTAGTATTAAGAACAGATTGATACGTATATGAAGTATCTTTGATCGTGATAACCTCTTTCAATCTCAATGCATTTAAGAAAGTACCGAAGGGCAGATTTATTATACCCCAGGCATCACCGGTGAATACTTCATATCCCCTTCTTAAAATTGTCTGGTTATTCAAATTGACAAGCACCGTAAAACTATCTGTCATAACAGAATTGTATCCGAACGGGAAAGTCATGACCGCTTCAGGGTTATTGTAATTTATCGCTGTGTTCGATGAATAATAACCTACCATATCTACGCGAGAGGGGGTTTCATCGAAAAAGTTATAACAGGTATCAAGAGATGCAATGTTTGATGTTGGAAAAAGATCCCCGTGCCCCGTGCTTGCCGGTGTCATCCACTGGTTAACGTTGCTGTCCAATCTTACAAGTGTGGGGTAATTCCACGTTTGATTTGCTCCTGAATTTCCCTGCGTAATCCCAGTAGTATCAGCCCTCACATCTATTTGCATATCACCGGGTGAAGGATTGATTGCCGATGTAAGAGTTAGCTGAGAATAAGATTGCACTGTAACTAACAACCCAAATACTAAAAGTGTAAATTTACACATGTCATATTCCTTTATATAATTTTATAAATAAGAATTTCCAAGGAGAAAGAATTTCAGAGAGCAGATTGTGAGATTTACATCGGTATTCTTAAGCTTAAAAGCTTCATCCCGGCTAATTCAAGATCCATAAATGGAATTTCCTAAAAAAACACAATATTATAAAATTAGGTTCCTATTTATAATAACATTGAGAATTGCTATGGATAGAGATTTAGCCAAGTCAATAAAAAATAATCAGTTAATAAAGCGTATATCCTTGTCAACAATGGAAGAATTATAGTTTCATTGAACATCAATACGGAAATAATATCCTGAAAAAACGCTGGGAACTGCTCTACCCTTTGAAGAAATAAATATAGAAATATATTCACATCTAAAGATGTATTTCTAACCTACATAATCAAATACAATACATCTGATTTTTAGGTTAGAATATCAAAAATTATTTCAGTAAAATTGTAAACTCTTTTAAAATTATTAGCCCGGGTGGTCCCGAGGACTCGGGATACCTGCCTGAATGCCGTTGGCAAACGGTAGGCAGGAACTCCACTGGCAGATGCACCAGCCTTTAATGGATCGGGGTTGAAACCTGTGCTATATGAAGCATTTTAGTCAATTTCATTTATAGAGCTTCTTTCGATTAATGCCCGGGTGGCCCCGCTAATAGCGGGGTAAACTCCACTGGTAGATGCGCCCCGATTATATCGGGATCGGGGTTGAAACCCGGTGCGAATTTTAAAACTATAGACTATCTTTTCTAAACAAAAGGTTCTTTTATCTAACGATTAATGCCCGGGTGGCGGAACTGGTAGACGCGCAGGACTTAAAATCCTGTCGGGGTTGTACCTCGGTGCCGGTTCGATTCCGGCCCCGGGCACTTTCTTTTAACTAAAACTGTACCTCGATGTAGGTTCTCCCACAGGGACTCCTTCGGAGGATTCCGGCCCCGGGCACTTTCTTTGACTTCCTCCCATCTTGGCTACCGATATCAACTCCTCTAACTTACTTTGTAATTGAATATATTCGTTTATATGGCTATTATTGTTAATTATTAGGAAACGATTTAAAAAAAACGCAATATTGCAGTTCACATTTGAAAACATATTGATACTTATTTTCTCGGCAGCTGCCGTGGTCTCTGCAATTATTATGATAACCCGCAGGAACCCCGTTAAAAGCGTGCTTTTTCTCATAGTTAACTTCTTCTGTATTTCTGCCATCTACCTTCTGCTTAAAGCTCAATTCATAGCCGTGATCCAGGTAGCAATATACGCGGGAGCCATCATGGTGCTGTTCCTGTTCGTGATCATGCTTCTCAACCTTCAGGATGAATCGAAGCTGACAGAAAATATAACATACAAGAAAATAACTGCAGTACTCCTCTCTATACTGCTGTTTGCAGTACTGGCTATAACAACCTACTTCGCTTTCTTCGAAAAATACTTTGTGATAAATCCAATCGCGGAAAAAATAGGAACGGTAGAAGTGATAGGCAGAGAGCTTTATACAACCTATTCCTTCCCGTTCGAACTTGTTTCTTTTATACTCATCGCAGCAATAGTTGGTGCGATCGTTCTTGCTAAAAAGAAATTCGAATAACTCTGCCGTATGACTGCCTCAAATCCAAAACCTTCTTCCCAAAAGAGAATACTCTCCGGAGTCCAGCCCAGCGGAGTTCCGCATCTTGGCAACTACCTGGGAGCAATGAGGAATCACGTAGCTATGCAGAACGAGTTCGAAAGCTTTATATTTATAGCCGATCTGCACACGCTAACAACGGTCAAGGACGGTAAGAAATTGAACGAGCTTATCATCGGGTTGGCAACAGATTACCTCGCATTAGGGTTAGATCCCGGGAAAACGGTCTTCTTCAGGCAGAGTGACCTTTACGAGCACGCAGAACTTGCATGGATACTAAGCTGCGTTACTCCGATGAATATACTCGAACAGGCACACGCTTACAAAGATGCCGTTGCCAAGGGGCTTAAAGATGCTACTGCAGGACTTTTCACGTACCCCGTATTGATGGCAGCTGATATTTTAATATACAAACCTGATTTTGTACCTGTCGGAAATGACCAGAAACAGCACGTTGAGATAGCAAGAGACATTGCAGGTAAGTTCAATAATATTTACGGTGATGTATTTAAGCTGCCGGAACCCTATATACCGCGGGAATCCGCCTATATAATAGGAACGGACGGTTCAAGCAAGATGAGCAAGAGCTACGGAAATGTCATAGAATTCTTCGCGGATGAATCTGTACTGAAAAAACAGGTCATGGGGATAAAAACAGACTCTACCCCGCTTGAGGATCCGAAAGACCCGGATAAAGATACGGTTTTCAAATTTTATTCCTACTTCGCAACGGAGAACGAAAAGCTTGATTTAGCAGGTAAATACCATGCCGGCGGTTTCGGCTACGGCGATGCAAAAAAGTTACTGCTCGGAAAGCTGCTCGATCACTTCCATCCCTACCGTGAAAAAAGAAATGCCCTGAAAAAAGATCCGGCTTACGTTAAGTCGGTTCTAAAAGACGGGGCAGACAGAGCCCGTGCGGTTGCATCCATAACCCTGAAAGAAGTAAGGGACAGAACCGGTTTATCTTTGTAAATTTATTTTATGCCAACTTATAACTTAACTTCCGCTCAACAAGAAATCTGGCAGGTCATACAAAAAATAAATAACGCATGGTCCGAGAACCGGACCGAAGAGCTTCATCAATATTTTTATAAGGACTTTGTAATTGTAGGAACTGACCTCCATCCGCTTGCAAAGGGGCGGGATGCTTGTATAAAAAGCTACAAAGACTTTGTCTCGGAAGCAGTTGTTCACGAATATAAAGAATCAGATCCTGTGATAGATATATTTGATGATACCGCAGTTGCGGGGTACAAATTCGATATTACTTACGAAATGAAAGGTAAAACATATATCGAAGACGGCAGGGATCTTTTTGTTTTCATAAATGGTAACGGAAAATGGCTTGCTGTGTGGAGGATGCTTCTACCGGAGAAAAAATAATTCTGTCACGGAACCATTACTATTTTACCCATAACATTTCCCGATTCCATGAGTTTATGCCCTTCGGCAGCATCTTTCAGATCCAATTTTTGATAAATATGCGGTTTTATTTTCCCTTCCGAACATAATTTCACCAATGCTTCGAGCTCGTGTTTTTCACCGAGGTAAAGTCCAAGCAAACTTATATGCCTAAGGTACGTCTGGTGTATACTCACGTTCGCTTCCCTACCAGACATGATCCCGCACCAGAGTATTTTACCGCCTTTCTTTACCATTTGAAAGCTCCGGGAGTGTGTAGCCGGACCGACATAATCAAGTACAACATCGACTCCCCTGCCCTCCGTGAGCTTCAATACTTTATCAACAATATTATCATCGTGATAATGATCGAAAACATGATCAACACCCATCTGTTTGAGTTTCTCTATCTTATCTTCCTGTCCTGCGGTAGCAAAAATTTCCGCACCGATGCTCTTTGCGATCTGGACGGCAATGAGACCCAGCCCGCTGGTGCCTCCCCATATAAAAAAAGATTCTCCCCGTTTCAGGTCACCAACTCCTGTCACAGCGTAATAAGCGGTAAGTCCCGCTACAGGCAGGCTAGTAGCATCTTCAAATGAAACATTTTCGGGAAGTTTAATAAGGCTACTTTCCGGGACAGAAGTAAATTCCGCATACCCTCCCCAGCGGTGCATACCGAAATACTGCCAGTTGAAACATAAACCCTTACGTCCCTTTAAGCACCACTCGCATTTACCACAGGCAGTTATAGGCCAGCATATGATCCTATCTCCCGAATGAAAATCTTTTACTCCGCTTCCTGTTTTTTCCACAACCCCTGCAATATCACCCCCCAGAATATGAGGAAAATTCAGTGATAATCCAGGATACCCTGCTCTCACGATCGTATCCGCCCTGTTGATGCTGGTTGCCATAACCTTTACCAGCACTTCATCGTTTTTTATATGAGGTTCGGGAAAATCAGTTCGGTAAATCAGTTTATCCGTACCGCCGTTTTCATTTAAAAAGACTGCTTTCATAAAAGTGTGTTAAATTTCTTCAACATTAGAATGATTGGATAGCTTCAATTAAGTGCTACACTTCTACTGTTAGTCCGTCATAAGCGAGCTGTATGTTCTGAGGTAATTTTGCATTAGCTTCATCATGCAGTACGTCGTGCGTAAAGTGTGTGAAATATGTCTGTTTCGCATTTATTCTCAAGGAAACTTCGGTTGCCTCGCTTATCGAAAAATGTGTCGGGTGCGGACGGTACCTGAGTGCGTCTATTACGAGCAATTTCAATCCTTCAAGCTTCGGAAATTCCTTTTCAGGGATCTTGCTGCAATCGGTAATATATGCAAAGTCACCTATCCTGTATCCATAAATCATTGCCGGTCCGTGGTAATACTCAATGGGAATAATTTCCACATGACCTATTTTGAATTTGTTGAGCCCGATGATGTTCATATGTATATCCGGTATACCGCCGCCTTTAAATGTATTCTCATCGAAAATATACCTGAAGGTTATTTTAAGCTGTTTAATTGTTTCTTCGTTTCCATACATCTCTACGGTTTTTCTGTGGAGCTGGTTTATGTGGCTAATATCATCCAGTCCCATAATATGATCGATATGGTGATGTGTATAGAGCACCGCATCTATATCATCCAGGTTATTCATCAGCATCTGCTGTCTGAAATCCGGTGACGTATCGATGAGAAGCTTTAAGGTCTTTCCGCTATTGTTCTTATCCGGGTCTGATTCAATATAAACCGATACACGAAATCTTTTATCCTTAGGGTTGGATGATGTGCAGGTCGGGCACTTGCATCCTATCATAGGAACTCCCTTCGAAGTTCCGCTGCCCAATATGATCACCCTCATTCGGGGTCCCCTTCTTCATCGGATCCTTCATCTGCTTCCTCCGTGATTTCTTCGTCCGGTAATTTTGCCTTTGCGCTTTCTCTCTCTATTACTTCGCGTACATTAGGTTTTATGAATATACTGTCGATCCCTATCTCCTTGAGATTTCTTGAGATAATGGATATTCTTCTTTCGACCTCGTTCTTTGTATTGATAACGAATAGACGCGATTCCATCAGAAGGCAGTAGCCGCCTTCGAAGTCACCCTTTTCATACCTTAATTTATAACCGAGCCTTTGCACAATATCTTCTAACTCTGCAAGAAGCTGTTTTAATTCCGGGTCAATCGGCTTTTTTTTCTTTTGCATCTGCGTCAACAGATCTCCTTAAGGGTTTGAAAACGGCAAGTGCAATTATCGTGTAATAACAGAGCAGTGCTATTATCGGGACGCCGCTCAATGCACCGAGCCTGTTACCGAATATCCTTAATAGTTCATCGTGGTTTGGCGGATGGGAATAATACAGCAATATGAACTTGACGTCAAGGTAACAGGTGTAAGATTCCACCGGGACGAACATGAAGAATAATATTGCACTCATTATCAGCCACCCGTTCTCCCTGAATTTCAGCTTTGTGGTTTTGATGAACCACAGAACACAGATAAAAACAAGGGTATAGCTGCTGATGATGACTATCGAGGAATATGCCAATAGCTGGAATAGTGTGTTCTCCCTGTCAGGCGGAATCCCGGTCTTGAACTTGAACTGATCGTAGATGAGAAGCTCGTTGCCTATTATAGCCCTTATATTTATTCCGCCGAGCCAGAATATTGCAGCGATTATAAGAAGCGTTAGGGCAAATTTATTGGATCTTGATTGTGCGGTTTCATTCATGTGTGTACAAATTATGAAAAAAGAATCAGTGATTCAATCCAAAGCTAAGGGAAGTATCCCACCAGACCTGGAGGCTAAATAATAATAAAACAAAACCTGGCGGGTTTCCTCAACCTGTCAGGTTTTTGTAAAAACATTTTTATAGCAGGCTTATTAATGCAGAACAGTACCTTCCTGAATACTCTTCAGGTCGGTTTCACGCAGGTCAATACCGTACTCCAGAAAAGTTTTCAGGTTAGTAAGATAGAACGTCCATCCGTTGCTGCAGCCTAAGTGTGTAGCCGATTTATGTTCCTCTGTAATTGGAATATTATACTGACGCAGGTTCACAAGCGAACCCCGTTTATCTTTTTTGATCTCTACTTCACAGATACTTCCCGCAAAAGTAAAAATAAGCTTAGTCGGCTTGCGAATGTTCAATATCTGGCCGGAATCTTTATAACCGCCAAGCCACGTCCATTCATAAGAGCCGTCTTTTTTCAAATGCATTTTAGCGTCCGAAACCAGCCATTTGGACATTAATTTCGGGTCGGTCCACATCCTGAATACTTTTTCGGCTGGTGCCGCAACAGCTACCCGTTGAGTAAACTGAGACCAATCATATTTTTTGCTAGGCATCTTTCTCCCTTCGGATTAATCGAAATAATAAAATTTACTAAAATTATTTAATACTACAAATCTAACATAATTATTCCATAAGTAAATCACGGATAAAGGTGAATTAGAAAATAATACCTATAAAAAAAGCCGAACTGCAAAGTTCGGCTAAAAATACCCGATTGACGTGATATGTTTTTTTACTTCGTTTTTATGTTAGAGCTTACCTGTTGGGCTGCGGCAACAACATTATTTTCAGCTATTTCCGGCTGGTTCTGCTGTTCTTTTTTGGTCTTTTTCAGTATACCGTAAGGAATAATGACACAGTATCCCAGTACCAGTAATATGGGTGATATTACGGTAGCAAGGGTTCCATCTACAGTATCTTCAGCCATGAGTATGTAACCGAGAACCAGTACAACTATGCCGATACCTATTATTATGTAATTTATCCTCTCAAAAGGAAAAGTAATTTCTTTTTTGGTTTTACCCTGTGTTTTTTTAACCTTTGATGCTGTCTTTGCTGCCATTGTTTATTATATATTTACTTTAAATTAGCAAGTTCATTGTAAAAAATCGAGGAAGTAATTATACCTCTTTGAAAATTATCCAGATCCATATGTTCATCGGGAGAATGCGAGTTTTCGTCGGGCAGACCAAAACCGAGCAGAACGGCAGGCGCTTGAAGCTGTACCTGGAAAGTTTCTACTATGGGTATTGAACCGCCATTGCGTATGAATACAGGATCTTTACCGAATGCCTGCTTAAGAGCTTTAAAGGCTGCCTTTATCCATTTGCTGTCCATGGGCGTTATTGCCGGTTTTCCGTGATGCAGACCTTTAACTTCTATCTTAACCGTTTTCGGAGTAATTTTTTTTATGTAAGCTTCAAAAAGTTTTGCGATCTTTTCCGGTTCCTGATCGGGTACCAGACGCATACTTATTTTAGCATATGCTTTTGAAGGCAGTACGGTTTTTGCACCTTCACCTGTGAAGCCTCCCCATATGCCGTTGCAGTCGAGCGTAGGTCTTGACCACATTCGCTCTATTGTTGAGTATCCCTGCTCACCGAACAGCTCTTCGACGCCAAGCCTTATCTTGAACGCTTTATCTTCGAACGGAAGCCTGGCTAGTTCTTTTCTCTCCATTTCACTGAGCACGCGGACGTCATCATAAAATCCGTCTATCAGTATTTTCCCATCCCTGTCCTTAAGCTTCGAGATTATATAGGAAAGTGCATTGATCGGGTTATCCACAGTACCACCGTAAGTTCCGGAATGAAGGTCATGGTTTGGACCCGTTACTTCTACCTGCATATAACACAAACCCCTTAACGCATAACAGATTGCCGGCATCTCATGGTCATACATGGCTGTATCGGAAATGACAACTACATCGGCTTTTAAAAGATCTTTATGGCTATCGATGAAATCTTCGAGATGTTCACTTCCAATTTCTTCTTCCCCTTCTACAATCATCTTTACATTCACCGGCAAAGACTTATTCATCTTCAGGTGAGCTTCGAGGGCTTCTATATGTATCAGCACCTGTCCCTTATCATCGGCAGAACCGCGGGCAAAAATATTATTGCCTCTTATCTCAGGTTCAAAAGGCGGGGTTGTCCATAGCTCGATAGGATCAACCGGCTGAACATCATAATGGCCATATATCAGAATTGTGGGTTTATCCTTTCCTGCATCAAGCCAATCGGAGTAGACGACGGGATGTCCTCCTGTGGGATATGCTTTAGCATTATGCATGCCGATGTTTTCAAAACGTTGTTTAATAAACTCCGCACATGCGGCAACATCACCTTTGTTTTCAGGATTGGTGCTTATACTCGGGAACCGCAGCAATTCTTTCAGGTCTTCAAGATACCTGTTCCTGTTCGATTCGATAAACTTTAGGATTTCGTCCATGAAGTCCTATTGCTTTCCCTGTAACTTAGCTAATTGGTCCTTTGCATCCTGATTGTCGGGTTGTATCTCAAGAACTTTTTGGTAAGCGGCTATTGCTTCCGGTCTCTTGCCCATCGCGGCATAACAGTTCCCTATCCAGAGATATGAATAAGCAAAACTCGGATCGATTTCGACGCTCTTCTGCAGCGGGACAAGGGCCTGATCGTAATTCTGGAGGTAGTAGTAGCATAACCCTTCATAAACATAAACACCAAGGTTTTTTATCCCCAGGGCTAACGATTTGTCTATCCTGGTGAGTGCATCGTTATACTTCTGGTCGCTGAACAGCGCTTTACCATATTCAAAGTAGGCGTTCTCGTCCGTCGAATCCAGCGCTATTGCTTTATTGAAATATGTATATGCCTTCGTGAATTCTTTCTGGTCAACGAATATTTTTGCGTATTTTGTATAGTCTTCAGAGTTAAAATCTTCGGGTTTAATTTTATCAAAATATGCTTGTGCCTGATCGTAATCTTTCTTCTCAATGTAAATGTACGCTTTATATTTGTTCGCTTCGCTGGAACTCGGGTCTGTCTTTAACACTTCGTCAAGGAGCGTCATTGCAGAGTCGAGCTTTCCCATGGCATAATAGGTTTTAGCATAATATGTTTCCCCTCTGGTTGAGCCGGGTCTCAGCTCTGCGTATTTCTTGAATGCATCGAGTGCCGAGTTATAATCATCCGCAAGATATAGTATCAAACCCTTTTCAAAATATGCATTTGCATATTGATTATCGGCACTGATAGCTTTTGAGTAGAAATCGAGTGCATCATTATACTTTTTCTGTTTGTAAGCTACCATTCCCAGTCCGTAATATGCCGGTGCAAAATTGTGCATCTTGTTCAGTGCAAGCTTATAATTATTTACAGCCGGCTCTAAAGCTCCCCTGACCAGGTAAGCATCCCCCAGACCTACATAGATGAGGGGGTTATTAATATCATATGTCTTTGCCTGCGTCAGCGAAGCAATGGCTTTATCCACTTTTCCTGCAGCAATGGAATTATCAGCTTCCTGGCTTAAGATCTCCACGATCAAAGAAATTTCACTTTTATCGAGGTCTTCGGCGGTTTTATTTAATGGCAAAAACTTCTTAGCTTCAGCAAATTTTGACGCCGCATCGTCATACTTTTTCTGTTCAGAATATACCTCGCCTAAAATTTCATAAGCTTCGGGTCTTTCATTATCTATCCCGACAGCATTGTTTAAATATTTCTCAGCTTCTGCAAGTGAACCGGTCTTCTGCAGAGCAATGCCATAGTAAAGATTCGCATTATATGAATTTTGATCTGTACCCACTGCCGATTTGAGGAGCCCGACTGCAGTAATATAATCTCCCTGTTTGACCGCAGCGATTCCTTGCTCCAGCTTATCCTGCGAATAACTCTGAACAACACCAAATATGCAAATTAACGCCAGCGCTATTAAAATATTTTTTTTGCTCACAAATTTGTACATAATTAAAAATTTAATTTAGTTTAGTTGTATAATTCTTACGGGCTGTGTAACAGGAACAAGCCCGGAATTCAAAATAATCTTCTGACCATCATAAGATAAAAGGAAACTTACAAATCCGGAGGTGACATCCAGGTCGTAGTCGCGTGAGTAAATGTAGTTTTCTACAACCAGCGGGTAGGTCCGTTCGGCAATGTACGCCTGGTGCAGTCCCACATAGTCACCGATGTGTCCCGCCGAATCTACCGGGGCTATTCTTAGCGGCTTTACAAGAGTATCAAGGGTATCTGCAAAATGAGTTATCCAGCTCATGGTTATGAACCCTATCGCTCTATCGTTATTTTGTATCTCATTCAGCATTTGTGTAGAAGTACTGCAAACCATGTCATTCTTCGAATATTCCCGGTTACCAAGTGCTTTCAATTTAAAAATGTCATGTATTGACGCGTTCGGGCGGGCTATAAATACTTTTATTTTACCTTTGTAAATATCCTTGTTATCACCGTCGAGGTCTTTCCACTCCGTTGTTTCCCCTGTGAATATTCTCTTTAGCTCGTTATAATTAAGTTTCTTAACAGGGTTTCCGGGATTCACGATGACGCCGATGCCGTCAAGAGCAAGTTTGTTCTTCCTCATTTCGACCTTGTATTTGGCGATATGGTCGGTCTCTTCCTGGTTAAAGCCGCCGTTGGTAATGATAGTCTTGATATCGCCGTTCAGCAGGTCAGCCGTAAGTTCTCGCGTGGTTTTGATCTTCAGATCGATCTTCGATTCAGGGTTCAGCCTCATGAACTCATCCGCTTCTTTCTTTATCAGCTGTGCCTCGGATTCGTCCACGCCGATTGTCGTCTGCCCAATCGTAGTGACGGATTTAACTTTACCGTAATCACAGGCGAAATAGATAAAAGAACAGAGCACAAATATCAAGAACCAGAAGTAATTGTTATTTATTTTGTTCATGGCTTTTTTTGATGGAGAATTCATGGTTGCTTTTCATTATCATTTTTCTTCTGAATTCCCTGCGTTCTTAATCTTGAAAAAAGTATTAACCGCCCTGAAGATCCCGTATATAAGCAGAAGACCGCCGAATGAGTACTGGAGAGTGGAATTGTTCCTGAAGTAGCCTGTGTGAAAAAAAACACCGCTTAAAATAAGAATTCCCATCACCGTGAAGATGAGGGAAATCGTAAATGATAAATAATTATATATTTTCAAGAACTAAAACCCGCTCCTGAAATCCGGGGGCTATTAATTTTTCAGCTTGAAATTGAACGGAACAGTTACCCAGACCTTCACCGGTTTGCCGTTCTGAAGGCCGGGCGTAAACTGGAGGTTCATGGATTTATCTCTCACTTCATCCGAAAAAACGTCGGGACCGGATATAGAACCAACCTTCTCAACACTTCCGTCGGTGCCCACGAGAACCTTTACCGTAACCTTTCCTTCTATACCTGCCTGCCTTGCTACTTCAGGATATATCATCGAACCTTTTACCTGGGATAAATTAACACACTCCGGCGGTTTCTCGACCTCAAATGACTGGTATACTGTCTTTTCTACAGTCTCCTTCTTTTCTATCTTTTCTTCCACCTTCTTTTCTTCCACTTTTACAGGACCCGAATATGTGAACTTTCCGGAATCACCGGTGCTCGAAACAGGCGTCTTTATCGCCTCAAGCTCTGCCTGCGTCTTGATCGTCTGTTCCTCAGCTTTTTCCTTTGCTACGGGTTCAGGTGTTAATGCCGTGAGGTCTTTGGGAGGTGCAGCTGTCACTTCTTCGATCTTGGGCGGAGGAGGTGTATCTTCATCTGTTGCAGACGGCGGCGGTTCGAGATCGGTCAGATTAATTATCCTCTGCTGCTGCTGCTGTTTTATAAGATTCTCTGCATGTAATTTGTTCAGATAATTAATGAACATATAGGATGATATGAACACTACATGAACAACAAGCGCGAGTATCAGCCCTCTCGAAAAATTCCGCTGGTATGTCTTCTTAAGTTCCGGCGCACCGTAATCTACATCTGTTAATATCTCTATGTTATCGGTAACCATTGGGACTCCTATTGATTGTATGATTTAATATTGATTTTATTCTGATATTTATACGATTTTCTGTAAAAAATGTTCCTTTTAATAAAAAAACAAAAATTACATTAAGCATTATAGATAAAAATGTAAATAAATACAATTTATAATGCAGAGGCTAATATACATCGCCGTATAGTAAAACAACAAAATTCTGAGCAAAATTCATTAATTCGCGGGATGCCCTTTTACCTTCGGGTGACCCCATAGCTTCGTTCAACCGGTCCATATTTTCAAAGTACATTTCATCCATCATATAATATTTTGTGTCCCCTCCCTGCAATCCCGAAAAACGTGTGGTCTCTACTTTGACCAGACCGTTGATTTTTCGAACCAGGGGAAGATAATCGTTAAAATAATGTTTTTCAAATAGTTCAATGTCAGGAGGGGTTTTGTAAAGAGAGGTTAGCTTAACCATGCATCAAAAGACTTATTTATCTTTATTGGGCGGAAAATAAGGCAGTATTCCTCCCGGGTTATATACAAGCTTCTTAATAAGTTCGGGACTCACGCTCACATCTGTGTTTTCCTGCGTGTCTTCTTCGGTGATCCCGAAATATTCTGAAAGGTCTTTTTCGAAAGAATCGTTTATGACCTGTGTTGTGGTTCTGGATGGATCCAGTCTGTCACTTTTCAGTTCAGTAAAATCCATCATAAGAGGTACCTGTTGTTTTTCCGGGATGTCATCGGTATTGCCAACATTGAATCCTATTCTTGGAATGACAGCCGGGTCTATAACGAACCTTTTCGGCGGATTAAAGAAATATTTCCCTTCATAAACCGAATTAAGATTATATGCAAGCAGGCTCTGGTAATCGTCTTTCATATACTCCCGGTCATTCTTGAAGTCCGGCGGAGTAAATGCAACCACACGTGCACTCTTGCCCCTGTGAGCAAGGACCAGTGTCCCTATCGGGCATTCACGGAATAAAGCTTTTGCGTCTTCATACCTCATCCTTATGCATCCGTGCGAAGAAGGCCTGACGCCGAGATTCCCGTAATAACCTGTTCCAGCAAGACTGTGGAACCCGATGCCCATATTGAATGGCATATAATTATACATCTTAGCATCATCGAACTGCGATGACAGGTGAAGCTCTTCCTTGTGAAATATTGCGAATAGTCCGGGGCGTGATTCGATCCCTTTGTTCAGAAATTTATTTCCGCTGGAAATAGGGTAACGTTTTATTCTGCCGTCCCTGTAATGAACATACAGCTGCTGCTCGTCTATTCTCAGCTCGAGCCAATTATCCATATCGGTATAGACTGTATCGCGCAGTTCGCTCGAGAACTCTTCACCCGTAAGGAGTGCCATGAAATCTATCCTGGGACCGAGTGTCTCATCATTCAGTGCGGGATCCGAATCCGTAATTTTATCCTTTTCATTCCCGGTAGAAACTATCTGTGAAAAACCGATAAACATCCATACGGCAAAAACAAGCGGTATAAAAAGGACAAGCATGTTCGTCTTTTTGCATTCTTCCGTTTTTCCCTGGTTCTCCGTTTGTATATTATTATTGTTATTTTCCAAAATAAAAAATATTCAAGAATATAGATGATAAACCCTGAAGCATGTTAGTGTGTTCCATTCCGCAAATTTTTCCCGCCGCAATGGGGGAAGGCCTGCCTGCCCTAATAGAGGGTCCACCTTTTAACGGGTGGGTTGGACAGGCAGGCGGTTGAGATTAAACTCTGATATATTCCCTATAATCAGCTCGCTTACCCGTATACAAATATACTAATGTTGAACGGCTCTTACAAGCCAGTCCGAAGTAACTGATTTTGGCCTGTGTATCGGGAATCCCGCAGCCCTGTCAAGAATAAGCTGTGCCGTTAATCCCAGCACCCTGGAAACACCGAACAGCAGCGTATAATAATCAAACTCTGTGATTCCGAAATAATGCAGCAGCGCTCCCGATGATGCGTCTACGTTAGGCCATGGATTTTTTGCCTTGCCGCCTTCCATCAATACCTTCGGCACTATCTCGAACAGTTTTTCGACTATCCTGAAGCAATCATCCTCAGGCATAACACGCTTGCCGTATTCAAGGAACGCAGTAAACCTGGGGTCGGTGACTCTCAATACCGCATGACCGTAGCCGGGTATCACCCTTCCGCTCGAAAGCGTTTCTACAACATAATCCCTCAGTGATTTATCATCCGGCACACCGCCAAACTTTTGGTGCACATCCAGAACAAATCGTATCCCTTCCTGGTTCGCAAGTCCGTGAAGCGGACCCGCCAGACCGCACAACCCCGCTACAACGGAATAGTACGGGTCGGCAAGAGCCGAGTTCACTACATGGCACGTACGCGCGCTTACGTTTCCCCCTTCGTGATCGCAGTGAAGAACCATGAACAGTCGCATCAGGTTCTTAAACTCATCCGGATTTTTTTCCACTCCCATCATGTTAGCGAAGTCTGCTGCCCAATCGAGGTCCATTTTAGAACTGATCAGGGGACCTTTATCAAATCTCAGCCTGTATATTCCCGCCGCTAGCGTGGGAAGCATCGCTATCAGATCCAGCGAATCCTCAAGTGCATATTCCCAAAATTTATCTTTCTTCATACCGCGTGAATAATTGTAAGCAAACTTCGATTCACGCTCAAGAATTGCGATGCAGGAGATCAATATCGTCATCGGGTGCGGGTCATCCTTTATCAAACAGGTCTTTAATGTTGACCACAGGTACTGAGGAACTTTGGAACGTGCTTTTAATTCTGACTGGAGGTCTTCGAGCTCTGCCTTCGTCGGAAGATCACCGGTCAGAAGCAAAAAATAAATTTCTTCGGGTAACTTTTCCGTTAGCTCTTTTATCGGGTAACCCCTGATGATCAATCCCTGGTCGACGATCACTTCAGATGTATCGCACAACAAAGATTTCACGCCTCTTAACCCGCCAAGCAGCTGCCCGACAGTAACATCGGAAATAACCTTTGTACCGTAATTTTCGATCAGGCTGTGTGTTCTCTCACGAAGCTGAGGTATCTGTGATGCTAATTTTTCTTTTAATAATGACAACTTTTTGTTCCCCTAAGAGTTAAAATACATTTTAAGGATAGCAAATATATTTAGATTTTCTATAATTATAAAGGGTAAAGTTATTTTTATTATACTTTATTTCCTGTTGATACAAGCCTCACGCTGATTGAATTCCAGAACTCTTTCTTATTGCTGCATCTGTTAATCCCAATAAATACAATAACTTATATCGTTATCAGGAACTGTATTAATAAATCAGTCATATCACCTCAAGAGATCACACAAATTATAACAAAAAAATCTTTTTTACAAAAGGCAGGAACCGGGAATATAATGGAGCTGGTCCGGCTTGATACGAATACTTACGAATTCGGTGGCTGCCGGGAATGGCTTAAAAGATTTTTTTATAGAGCTGTGTAGTACAAATTGTCCCCCCTTTACGAAAGGGGGGGTAGGGGGGTTCAATTTATATTATTAACTATTTTTCTAGCCTTTTCTCGGTAAGTTTCATAATTTCCCAACGAATACTTATAATGCCTATAAAATGGTATTAACGGCCTGTTTAGTTTATTTTCATCAGGGGGGATTGGAATACTGGTTTTACATTCGTAAAATTCTATAGGTTTATAATAAATAGAATTATTGAACCTTAAAGCTTTATATAAGCATTCAGACGTAAGCAGAACAGGAATATCCGTGTGAAACCTACTCAACTCTATTTTCAGATAAGGTATCCAATATTCTGCTACTTGGTACCAAATTTTGTTTTTAGCAGTTTCTTTTTGGAAATAGTTCTTACACAGATTTTGGCAGTAAACATTATCTAGGTTTAATCCGATTTGATTCAATTGTGATTTGATTCTTTCAATTGATGAATTGAAAATATTCTTATGACTTTCTATTGCAAACACATACTTTAAAGTGTTTGAATGTCTGTTACTTGGATCACATCCTAAAAGTATCGATTTCGGATTTTTAATATCTGGTTTATAAGCAGATGGAAATGGGTAGTTATTTAATATTTCATCACCAAATCTGCCTTTAAGCTCTTTTAAAATTGTTAAATCTTCTTCTAATTTCATCATTTTAATGTTTTTTTATTAAAATAGTCCCCTTTACAAACTTTATAAACTTTTAAACCTTATAAACTTTACTAACTGCTGATTTTCAACTTAATGCAATATATAATCTATATCCAGCACAGTCAGAAACCCGTCACCGTCGATATCGCCTTTATCAATAGTACCCGCGCACTCGTGGCATGAGTAGATCGTTTTCAAATATTTTTTCTCTATCAGCTTCGGTATGATGTCATAGAACTTAGGCTCACCGGGATACAACGTCATGTAAAACTCATACAGACCTAAAGTGCCTTTATTTGAGTTACATTCGGGACATGCACGCACCTGGTTATGTATCGCCTGTAACTTATCACAGGACACACATTCCGGTTTTATTTTTAGTGACCCCGGAACAATATGCTCCCAGTTCATAACATCATCCCCCTTCCCGCAGTACGCGCAATTGCGACTATCTGCTTCCATTAATTGCTTATCCTCTCGAATTATATCTGACCACGATTTGGAACCGAATTTTAAACCCTTGAAAGTGCTCTTGATAAACCCGTAATGCCTGTATTTAGCTTCCACTCCGTCCGGTAGCTCAAAGGCACTTTTTGCAATAATTTTTGAGTACTGGTAATATATCAGTTCTCTTATAGTTTTAACTCCACGGTCCGGCATGTGAGAAAAGGATAATAATTATATTGATATAAATCTATTTCTTATTTATAGTAAATATAGTAATTTATTGCTACAAATAATATATTTTAACCATAGGACATTAATAATTGTTCTTATTAAAATATTCTTTTAGTTAGAACGGATCTTTAAATGACTAAAGTTAAGTTCAACCCAATAATTCCAGTAAAAAACGATGACTTATTTGTAGAACAAGTTGGGGAATGGGCAAAAGAAAAGTATAGTTTAGTTGGAGTTTATTGTGATATATTTACAAAAAGTATGAAATCAAGATGGGGTAACTTAGTTTATATTGATCTCTTTGCTGGTTGTGGTTACTCACGTATAAAGGACACAAAAACATATATTAAATCATCCCCTTTAATTGCCCTTTCAGTCCCAAATAAATTTACTAAATATATCTTTTGTGAAGAAAATAATGAAAAATGCAAATCATTAGAAAGAAGAATTAAAGGAGAGTATAATGATTTAAATTACATTATAATTAAAGGTGACTGTAATAAAAGAGTAGAATCAATAAAGAATGCATTGCCTAAATATAGTAAAAATAATACAGTATTATCTTTTTGTTTTGCTGACCCATACGCCATGAGTAATTTAAACTTTATAACTATTGAAAGATTATCACAATTCATGATCGATTTTCTAATTCTAATTCCGACAGGAATGGATGCTAGAAGAAATTTGAAATATTACTTAGATGGAAACAATGAAACTGTAGACTACTTTATTGATAATAGAGACTGGAGAGAAAAATTTAGAAAAACATATAAAGAAAACAACCAATCCTTCGTAAGCTTTCTTAAAGAGATATATTCAAATAAAATGGTTTCACTAGGTTATAAAGAACCAGGATCCTTTCATTTAATAAAATCTATAAATAAGAATTTGCCATTATACCATTTAGCTTTTTTTTCAAAACATGCATTAGGTAATAAGTTTTGGGATGCAGTAAATGAATATTCGAGTCAGCAAGTTGAATTATTTAGTTAATCATGTCTAAATCAAAAATTGAGTGGACTGAAGTTACGTGGAACCCTGCTACGGGATGCAATAAGGTATCACCCGGCTGTAAATACTGCTATGCCGAGGTTTTCGCTAAGAGACTGCAGGGAATGGGAGTCAATAAATATGAGAACGGCTTTGAGTTAACTTTACAGCCCGATGTCCTGAATTTACCAAAAAGATGGCGGGGGAATAAAACTGTATTTGTTAACAGCATGAGCGATCTTTTTCACGAAAACATACCTTTCGAGTATATCAAAAAAGTATTCAATGTAATGCATGAGTGCCCGCAGCACACATTTCAGGTTCTTACCAAAAGATCAGAAAGATTGTCCAAAATGGCAAATAAACTGACCTGGACACCCAATATCTGGATGGGTGTTTCGGTCGAGAACGAAGACTACACATTTAGAATTGACCAATTAAGGAAGATACCTTCTAAAATTAAATTCTTATCATTAGAACCGCTCCTGGGTCCTTTACCTGATTTGAATCTAAAAAACATCGACTGGGTAATAGTCGGAGGCGAGTCAGGCAAAAAAGCCAGACCCATGCGAAGTGAATGGGTGCTGGATATTCAAAAGCAGTGTGGAGCAAAGAAGGTACTTTTCTTCTTTAAACAATGGGGCGGAATGAACAAAAAACTTACCGGACGTGAATTAAATGGCAGAACCTATGATGATATGCCCAGAAGAGCAAAAAACGATATGGAACTGTTTCAGAATATATAAGCATTTACTAAGCTTAATCTGCTAAAGTCTGTGTAATCTGTGTTCTGTTCCCCTCACCTTCCTAGCTCCCATGCCTTCCCGCTGTAGCTACAGCTTATGCGGGCGGTTCAGCCCCGCTAACCTTTTCACGGTAATTTTCACATAACCTCAAAAACAGCAGTATTTTTCAGTGTAAAAATTCGTCCCCCTCTTGACAAACGGGAAAAAGTTATTTAGATTTATGATAAGCTGATTAATTCAGAAAATAAAAGTGCGTTCTTTGACATAATTCAACTATTCTCCTCTTGTCATTCCTGCCCATCTAAGACGGGTAGACTCCGGCAGGAATCCACTTTTCTATTCTAATGGATTCCCGCTTTCGCGGGAATGACACATTGGCGTGGTAACTATCAACCCAAAAACTGTATTTTAAGTAATCAAATCATCAAAAAATTTTCCCTCCTGTAGCTACATTATAAGTAAATAAGTTACGGTCAGTTAACTGTTTTAAATTAGGAAAAGGATTTTGCATTTTTGATTACTTAAACATTAAATCGATTACTTAAGTAATAGGGGTGTACCCCCAAAATAACACATGCTTTACTAACGAAATGCAGGTAACGTGGAAAAAAGTGGGTTAGAAGCCACTGTCATTCTGAGGGAACGAAGTGACCGAAGAATCTCAATTAGAGATCCTTCCCCCGAGTTCTCGGGGTCAGGATGACAAATAAAAAAAGGGTGTTATAAATAACACCCTCACTCTAAAGACTCAATACACTCGATACACTCGATACACTCAACGCACTAGATTTATTCTAGCTGCATCCGCTTGTCTCGCCGCACGTAGTGCACTTGAGACATGTACCGTTGCGTACCATCGTGAAGCTTCCGCAGGAAGAACAAACATCGCCGGAATAACCTTTGAGCTTCGCTTCTTTTATCATCTCAATCTTATCCGATTGCGTCTTCACCTGCGGTGTCTGCGGGTAACCCGGCGGTATCATTCTCAGCGGGTCGGGATCCGCCGGAACCTTCCGCGGGTCTTCTTCGATAATACGTTCGCTGTATATCTCCTCCTCATCGAAGTCCGCTTCCTTGTCGAGCTTGGAGATAGAATCGATGGGACTGGTATGCAGTTCGCTCTCCGATGCTATCTGTGCGAGGTCGGTCCTGCCGAGATATGTAACAGCGAGCTCACGGAAAATATAATCTATTATCGATGTTGTCATCTTGATGTTCGGATTCCCGATGACGATACCGTTCGGCTCGAAACGTGTGAACACAAAAGCATCCACAAATTCCTCGAGCGGAACACCATGCTGGAGACCCAGCGAGATTGCGATCGCAAAACAGTTCATTAAGCTTCTGAATGCAGCGCCCTCGCGGTGCATATCGATGAATATTTCGCCTATTTGTCCGTTCTCATATTCGCCAGTGCGGAGGTAAACGGAATGGTTGCCTATCTTTGCTTTCTGAGTGTAGCCTCTCCGTCTGAACGGGAGTTTCCTCCGCTTTGCGATATACCGGTGGATTATCCTCTCGGCTATCCTGATGATATCGTTCGACTTGGAGAGCGGTTCGCTGTAATCGGAATCATCATTGCCGCCGTTCTCGCTCACGCTGTTAAGAGGCTGTGAAAGCTTTGAACCGTCACGGTAAAGCGCGTTCGCTTTCAGTCCCAGCGACCATGAGAGCATGTAGGCACGCTTCATATCCTCAATTGATGCTTCGTTGGGAAGATTAATGGTCTTTGATATCGCGCCGGAGATGAACGGCTGCGCCGCCGCCATCAGTTTGATGTGCGCTTCTGCAGAGATGTATCTGGTCCCGGTTCTGCCGCATTTATTTGCACAGTCGAATATCGGGTAATGAAGCTCTTTAAGATGAGGTGCGCCTTCTATCGTCATTGTTCCGCAGATGTAATCGTTTGCTTCTTCTATCTGCTCTTTTGAAAATCCGATCGCCCTGAGCATGTTGAAATTGAAATCATCCAGCTGTTCCTCTTTGAAGCCGAGAACGTTATGGCAGAAATCCGAGCCCAGTGTCCACTTATTGAACGTGAAGTTTATATCGAAGACCGATGGGAGACTTTTCTCCACCAGGCTGATGACATCTTTCGTAAATCCTTTTTCGGCTAAGCTCTGTACGTTGATATGGGGACAGTTAGCAAGCGTACCGTGACCCTTTGTGTACTTGATAATATCATTTATCTCCATTTCGGTATAGCCGAGCTTCTCAAGTGCGGGCGGAACAGATTCGTTGATTATCTTAAAGTATCCGCCGCCTGCAAGTTTTTTGAACTTCACGAGAGCGAAATCGGGTTCCACACCGGTCGTATCGCAGTCCATCACGAGACCGATGGTGCCCGTAGGTGCTATCACGGTGACCTGTGCGTTCCTGTAACCGTATTTTTCACCTAGCTGAAGAGCACGGTCGGCATCCTGTCTTGCGGCATTGAGAAGATCATCAGGGCAGAACTTTTTGTTTATGCCCATGGGCATTATGGAAAGTCCCTCATATTCTTCGGAAGGCGAATTATAAGCGGCACGCCTGTGATTTCTTATGACGCGCAGCATACTGGATTCGTTCTCTTTGTACCTGGGGAAAGGACCAAGCTCCATTGCCATTTCCGCTGACGTTGCGTAAGCCCTCATGTGCATCATTGCTGTGAGAGCACCGGTGATTGCAAGCGCTTCATTTGAATCATAGGGAATGCCTTGGAGCATAAGCAGAGCGCCGAGATTTGCGTAACCGAGACCGAGTGTCCTGTAATCATAAGAGAGCTTTGCTATCTTCCTGCTGGGGAACTGCGCCATGAGCACACTTATCTCCAGCACGATCGTCCACAGCCTTACGGCATGGCGGTACTTCTCCGTCTCGAAAACGTTTTTATCGAGGTCATAAAACTTTACCAGGTTGACGGATGCAAGGTTGCAGGCGGTATCATCCAGGAACATATATTCGGAGCACGGGTTAGATGCTTTTATCTCCCCGCCCTTCGGGCAGGTGTGCCACTCATTAATAGTGGTATGGAACTGCATGCCGGGGTCGGCACAGGACCAGGCGGAATATGCTATCTGGTCCCATAATTCGCGTGCTTTTAAGGTTTTGCTGGCAACCGGTTTGCGTCCTTCGAGCTTTGATTTGACAAGCTCCGTACGCCAGTAGAGGTTCCAGTCGCCGCCTGATGCGACCGCATTCATGAAATCGTTTGTTGCGCGGACACTGTTGTTGGAGTTTTGCCCGGATACCGTCACGTATGATTCTGAGTTCCAGTCCGTATCATAGACGGGAACATAAATTTCTTTAACGCCAAGCCTCGCGAGATGGATGACGCGCTCGATATAATTTTCGGGGATCATGCAACGGTGTGCATCGGCTATCGCTTTAGCAAGCTGTTTATTGCTCTTCCTGTCGAAAGGATCGTTCTCGGGATGAGAAGGTTCGCATGCGCGGATGATGTTATTGAGATGTATGTTTAGCATGCGTGAGCCTGCAACGAGGTCAGCTACTTTCTGCTCCTCGATAACTTTCCAGTTAATGTATTCTTCTATATCAGGGTGGTCGAGATCGAGCGTAACCATTTTTGCAGCTCTTCGTGTAGTGCCTCCGGATTTAATTGCACCGGCACTCCGATCACCGATCTTGAGAAACGACATTAATCCCGATGATTTTCCCCCGCCGCTGAGCGGTTCGTTTGTTCCGCGCAGGTTAGAAAAGTTCGTACCCGTACCAGAACCGTACTTAAATAAACGCGCTTCTCTAACCCAGAGGTCCATGATGCCGCCTTCGTTGACGAGATCATCTGTAATTGACTGGATGAAACATGCATGAGGCTGAGGATGTGTGTACGCATCTTCCGATGCACGTACTTCACCGGTTTGGGGATCAGAGTAATAATGGCCCTGCGGCGGTCCGGTTATTCCGTACGCCCAATTGAGACCTGTATTAAACCATTGAGGTGAGTTAGGCGCAGCCGTCTGCATGGCAAGCATGTAGCAAAGCTCGTTATAAAAATTTCTTGCATCTGCTTCATTGTCAAAATACTGGTTCTTCCATCCCCAGTATGTCCAGCATCCTGCAAGACGATGGAAGACCTGTCTCGAGTCGGTCTCGGAAGTATATCTTTCTTCCGGCGAGACCTCGTTCATTTTTTCTCTATCCTCTTCCGAGCGGCTCAGCCAGTCAGGAACATTTTCTTCTTTAATTTTCTTAAGAAATTTAGGAACTCCGGCTTTGCGGAAATATTTTTGCGATATGATATCGGTAGCAACCTGTGACCATTGTCTCGGAACAATAATATCGATCATCTCAAATACGATCGAACCGTCGGGGTTTCTGATTACTGAAGTGCGTTTTACGAATTCTATGTTCCCAAAAGGATCTTTTCCTTCTTCAACTAAAAAACTTTTGATCTTCATCTCATAAAAACATTATAATGATTAGAAACTCATCAATTTAATATTAAAACTTAGTTAAAAAGTTTCACGAAGAAACTTTTTCTCCCGAACTTAATGATAAATAGAAACTTTCGATGTGCGGGATTTTTATCAAGGATGTAAGGAAATTTTAATTCTATACCTGCTGGATTCAAAATTAACACAATACTTTTTGAAATGCAAATGGTGTTTTACATCAAATCAGGTCATTCTCAGCTACAACATAAAAATATCCCGAAATTGAGAGAATTTCGGGATAAAATTTATTTATCTAAAAAATATTTTAGATAAAAATCATAAATTTATTTATGCATTTACTCTTCCATGAGAACCGGGAGCTGTATCTTTTTCTGTTTCTTCTTCATCGGTCTCGATTCGATGCTCTTTCCGTTCTTGAGCACCGGATGATCTTCCTGTACATCGGGATACTCGAACACTTCATTCCGGAAATTACGCAGAACGATCTTCTCTTTGGTCCTCGCAAGAACATATTCAGGAAGAAGAGGGATCTTTCCTCCGCCGCCGGGTGCATCTATTACGAAATACGGAATTGCGAGACCCGATATGTGCCCTCTGAGCTTATCCATAATTTCCAACCCTACATCTATCGGAGTTCTGAAATGATTCGCTCCCTTTGTAAGATCGGCCTGATAAATATAATACGGTCTCACTCTCATCATGAGGAGTTTCTTCATAAGCTCTTTCATAATTTCGGGGTCGTCGTTAACACCTTTAAGAAGCACTGTCTGGCATCCCACGGGACATCCTGCATCAACAAGCATCTCACATGCTTTTCTGCTCTCTTCGGTGATCTCCCACGGGTGATTGAAATGCGTGTTCACGAATATCGGGTGGTATTTCCTCAGCATTTCGCAAAGCTGGGGCGTGATCCTCTGGGGCAGTACGCAGGGCATCTTTGTGCCGAGCCTGATGATTTGTATATGGGGAATTGTTCTTAACCTCTTCAAAATTTTTTCGAGCATGGCATCTGTCAGCATCAGGGGGTCGCCGCCGGATAGTATAACGTCGTTCACTTCGGTGTGCTCTTCAAGATACCTGAAAGCACTCTCAAGCTGTTTTAGGTTGATCTTGCTGGAGTCGCCTACCTTCCTCTTCCGCGTACAGAACCTGCAGTACAAACCGCACTGGCTGGTTGTAAGAAACAGCACGCGGTCCGGGTAGCGATGAGTGATGTTCGGGACAGGGCTCATGTCATCTTCATGAAGCGGGTCTTCGAGTGCATCCCAATCTTCAAGCTCCTTTTCATCGGGAACGCACTGACGCCATATCGGATCGCCCGGCTGGCGTATGAGACTGAGATAGTAAGGATTTATCCTCGCCTGGAAGAAATCTTCCAATCGTTCGGCTACTTCCCTTTTAATGCCGAACTTATCAACCAAATGGTCAACGGAACTTACGCTTTCTCTTAACAGCTGCTGCCAAAGTTCCATAAAGTTTTATAACTCCTATATTGTTAAAAAATACCCCTGTAAGACGGGATTAATTAAAAACTTATATATATTTGTGGTAGATGTAAAGATCATCTCCCTTCCTGTAAAATCCCTTTATAATAGTTTGAACTTTATAGCCGTTCTTTTCATAGAACTTTCT
Source organism: Ignavibacteria bacterium (assembly GCA_049516635.1). Taxonomy (GTDB): domain Bacteria; phylum Bacteroidota; class Ignavibacteria; order Tepidaquicellales; family OLB5; genus JBEKSX01. The sequence goes on from JBEKSX010000002.1 coordinate 31,914, forward strand.
TTCGCCCGAATAATTTTCCAGGCCGCTCGTTTCTATCAGCACCAATCCTGCTTTGTTCTTTTTCAGATCATCCTCCATGAACTCAATCAATTTGCTTCCTATCCCCTTTCCATGAACTGCAGGATCAACCGCAATCCAGTAGAGATCATATGTGCTATCGGTCATCGGCCTTTTCCCGTAACAGATATATCCTGCAGCCTTACCGTCATCACCGTTCATATAAGAATAAATTGTATAGTCATCCTGTTTCTCATCGTCCAGATAAATATCAATCAGCTCAAGCGCAATGTTAATCTCTTCATCATTAAAGTTCTTCGTATCGATCAACAACTGCTTAATTAAATCCCTATCTTCCTTAATAAGTTTCCTTATCATCAATATTTATCGTTGAACAAATTTTTTATTTCAAACAATATCAGACATACTCAGCAACTTTTTCAACATGCCATCTATTCAAAGCATACCTGATGATCTGCTGAATAAGATACTCATAATCCCATCCATGAGCTTTAGCGCTTCTGGTGAATCCCGTATCTTCCGGCACATCGGAAGCTATATCGGGATTCGGATTCAGCTCGAGAACGTAAGGTACACCATCCTTATATCTCATATCAATGCGTGCATAATCGCATGCACCGAGCAGACGGTAAACTTTCTTAGCCGTCTCCTGAATTACTTTCACTTCTCTCGCTGTTAAATTTTTTGCAGGGCATATTGCTTTGGTCTTTGCGAACTCAACTGTTTTATACATCCATTTCGAATTATAGCTTATTATCTTCGGTAATTCTTCCGGAAGCAATGAAAAATCAATTTCAGATATCGGGAAAGCTATCAAATTATCACCGTTACCCACAACCGAAACGTTTATCTCTCTTCCGTCGATAAACTCTTCAACAAGTGCCGGCTGCTTATGTTCGTCAAGAACATATTCGATCCTCTTCTTCAGGTCTGCCCTGTTCGTTACGATCGATTCATTTGTAATACCGATGCTTGCATCTTCTCTCGAAGGTTTCACGATCATCGGAAATTTATTTCCGTTGATATGTAAAGTATCCGTACCGGTTGCAACGAAATGTTTCGCAGTCGGGACACCGTTCTGTTCAAGAATTTGTTTTACGAGCGGCTTGTTCAATGCAAGACCGAGAGTAAATGCCCGCGAACCCGTGTAAGGAATTTTCATCAGCTCATAAAGTGATGCAATGTTCATCTCCTGCGTTGGGTCTCCGTCAACGCTTTCGCAAAGGTTGAAAATGACATCGGGCCGGTTCTCATTTAACTCATCAATAAGTTTATTAATATCAAGAGCGAAAGGAACAATCTTGATATTATGCTTCAAAAGCTGCAGTGCCCGCTCAATGGATCTCATTTCATCCAGCACACCGTACTCGCTCATATCAATTGCATGCGGTAGCTCATCAATATTCACTTTGGTCCTGTCATAAATAGGTTCAGCGGCATATTGAGTCGGATCGTTGAAAATAATTGATATGTTAAGTTTTTTACTCATCTTATTTTATTTTATACCTTTGAATTGCCAGATTTAGCACAGTGTTAATCAAATTGTCATACTCTATACCTGCGGCACGGGCAGCTTTTGGAAAACACGAATTATCGTCCGGATTCGGCAAAATCCCCGGTAACGGGTTCACCTCTATTATATAGGGATTTTCATGGGAGTCACACCGGATATCGATCCGCGCCCAATCCTTTATTCTCAATACTTTATAAGCCTGCAGGCAAATATCTTCTATATTTTTCTTCAGCTTAGGACTTATTTTTGCGGGACAGGTAAAAATATCGAGCTTGTTCTCCCGGGTGTCAAAAAACCATTTTACTTCGTAAGAATATATTTTATTAAATCCTTCCGGAACGCAATCCAGATTTATTTCCACTATTGGCAAAACCCTTGTATCGGAACCGTTTCCCAGCATTGCAACGGTGAATTCCCTGCCTTCCAGAAAATCCTCTATAATAGAGGGCTGACAGTAATCTTTCCATATCCTATCGACCTCGCGGTTGAGTTCATCCTTCGAATGTACAATACAAGTATTATAAATACCCTTCGATGAACCTTCATGGAGCGGCTTCACAAACCCAGGGAAATTAATCTTATACTGACCGTTAATCCTGCTGTCCGTGATAAAGAAGTTAGGTGTTGGAATATTATAGTAAGTAAGAATTTCTTTGCATCTTGATTTATCGTGGCAGATACCGATGGTTACCGGGTCACTCGCTGTGTAAGGAATATTAAGAAGCTCTAATATGGTAGGTAAATAAGATTCTCTTGCCGGACCGCCGTAGCCTTCAGCCAAATTGAAAACGATATCGGGTCTTTCGTTTCTTAATCTTTGATATGCATTCTCATCCGCTTCGATGAGAACAACTTTATGACCTGCTTTTTCTAATGCAGAGCGAATTGCATCGATAGTCTCCCTATCATCCCACTCCGCATATTTATCGGATAGACGTTCCGAATAATTCTTTACAAGATTATCATCAAAATATTTTTGAAGCTGGTTGTCCCGGGAAGTTTTTGAAACTTCAGCTTCAATTTCTTTTTTTATATTAAAAGTTATACCAACTTTCATAAAATATTTTATGCAAATATAACATTATACACATCATTGTCAAGATGTTTTACGTTTTTTTTAAAATTTATTTTTAAAAATATTTTTAGAGTTTTTTCATTAATATCTCTTTATCTGTACCAAAATATTTTTTTATGAAAAATATTTTTCTATTAAGGTTAGACAATCGAAAATGAAAAGAGATTAAAAATATTTTTTACAAAAAGATTTATAATTTATAGTATAACTTCTTCAGTCATATTTAAATTATTCCAATAAAAATAATTTAAAATACTTTATGAAAAACATAACCAATATACCTTAGACTTTTCTTCTTTCTTCTAATAAAAAGATAAACCGGACTATCCTCTTCATACCTTTTACCTTTATCTAATACTACGAACTAAATTGAATCTTCAAATGCAATAAAGTATTTTCGTAATCACACAAAGGTAACAAAATCAGATATGTTCGACAGGTTAGAAAAAGTCAAAGAAAGATATAACGAGATAGCGGGACTTCTTAATAAACCGGATGCAATGTCCGACCAGAAGGAGTATATCAAATTATCAAAGGAATATTCTGAACTTACAGAGATAATAAACACATACGATAATTATAACAAGATTAAGCAGGATCTCGAAAACACCAAACAGCTTATCTACGATACGAACGATTCCGAGATGAAAGAGCTTGCAAAAGCGGAGGAACTTGAACTGTCTGAAAAACTTCATCTTATCGGAGAAACCTTAAAAGAGCTCCTCGTACCTAAGGACCCCAACGATGCTAAGAATGCAATACTCGAAATAAGGGCCGGCACGGGCGGTGAGGAGGCAGCGCTCTTTGCCGCAGACCTTTACCGGATGTACACAAGGTATGCCGAGAGAGTGGGATGGAAAATGGATACCATCACATTCAACGAATCATCGGGTTTGGGCGGATTAAAGGAGGTCATAGTTAACGTCACCGGGAAAAACGTATACGGCACCCTAAAATACGAAAGCGGCGTACACAGGGTACAAAGAGTGCCTGTAACAGAAGCCCAGGGGAGGGTTCACACTTCCGCTGCATCGGTAGCTGTATTGCCTGAAGCAGAGGAGGTTGATGTTGAAATCAATCCAACTGATCTAAAAATTGATGTATACCGCTCCGGCGGTGCAGGCGGACAAAATGTTAACAAGGTGGAAACAGCGATACGCATTACGCACATACCCACCGGTGTGGTTGTTACCTGCCAGGATGAACGCTCACAGCTGAAGAATAAGCAAAAGGCAATGAAGATACTGCGTTCAAGACTGCTTGAAGCAGAAATAGAAAAACAGGATAAAGAGGTATCCGATAAACGTAAATTGATGGTAAGAAGCGGTGACAGAAGCGATAAGATAAGAACATACAACTTCCCACAGAACAGAGTTACAGATCATCGAATTGGACTGACTCTATATAACCTTTCTCAAATTATTGATGGTGACATCGACGAGCTTATCGAGAAACTAAAGATAGCGGATAGAGCCGAGAAGCTGTCTGAAAGTAATTAATACTCAATTATTTCAATATTGAAGACACAGGAGTTTATGATATTAATTCCCGGTAAATATTGACACTTTGTACATTTTAGGCAATATTTGAAAAAACCGGAATACAATGTCAAAATCAATTACTCTCAATCTCGATAATAATGTATTTAAACTCTTTGAAGAAGCTGCAAAGGACGAAGGAAGAAGTCTTGCCAGTTTCATAGAATTTGCCGCACTCTCATACTTAGCAAATGAAAATTATAACGAGAATGAAAAGAAAACGGAGATCGTCATAGATAAGAAATTTATTCATAGCATAACGAAGGGTTTAATAGATTCTAAAAAAATTAAGATTTGAACTTTTGGTTAAGCTTAATATTTAAAAACTCAAAATCATTTATAAACAACAATGGCAATCAAACACATCACGCATCACATCAAAAGTAAAGTATCCTACGCAAAGGAAGCAATAAGAGAATAAAGATAAGGAGATGCTTGAGATGATAATAAATGCTCTCGTCTCCGCAGATGAAATGCATAAGAAAATTGCTCTGGGCAAACTGAAATACACGGGATTAAACCTTGAGCTCGGCTTACCGCCGAAGGTGGTAATAAAGTTTGCGGGGTATACAGCAGGTTATCGATGTAAAAATTCTCATATCTGAATTCTCTTCCCACAAATTACATTTCTTACATAGTTGTTCTGATTTGTAATCAATAAATTAATTGCAGTAAACTAATTATTTACATGACCAATCAACACATCGAAATCACGGATGAATTCGTGAAGAAAAAAGTCTCAACAGGCAGGCAGTATATACTCGTGCATTTAATAAAAGGTCCGAAATATGAATCAGATCCTGAATCGGCAGATGAAATCCAAAAAGCACACCTGCGTTTTTTGTTCAAGCTTAAAGAAGAAGGTAAATTATTGCTTGTCGGACCTCTTATGGAGAAAACCGACCTGAGAGGCATAGCTATCTATAACATACAAGAACCGGAAGAAGTGAAAAAAATCGCATCAGAAGATCCTGCAGTACAGGCAGGATTGTTTACAATAGAGATCTACCGCTGGTTCGGGATACCGGGAGACGGCCTGCCATTATAAAATAATTCGATATTATTTATATCTCTTGAGATTTTTTAGCCCGCAGGATTGTTATCTCATTCACCCCTGTGTACTTAAATAATTATAGTTTAACTATATAATTATATGAAAAAAACGTTTAAAATAGGGCTTTATGTTTTAATTATTTTGTTCCTTTTGATACAGATCTATCGCCCCGAAAGGACACGGACGGACGAGATCACAAAAGACCATTTAACTAAAGTAATGAACGTTCCGGATAATGTTCAGAGCATTCTGAAACACTCATGTTATAACTGTCATTCGGAACAGACGGAATGGCCATGGTACAGCAATGTAGCTCCAGTCTCATGGCTCGTAATTTCAGACGTTACCGGTGCCAGGGCTAAAATGAATTTCAGCCAATTCGGAAAATACGCTAAAGATAAACAGGCAATCAAGCTCAGCAGGATCTGTGACCGCATTACCGATAAAGATATGCCCCCGACTAAATATACGATGATACATACGGATGCAGTTCTTTCGCAGGAAGACAGAGATATACTTTGCAAATGGGCAAATGCCGTATCGGATACGCTCGGAAGCAACTAAGATATATCTCTTTTTAAAAATATACTTTTTAAAATCTAACTAAAGGAGGAACTAATGAAACAGCAAATTTTTTTCATCATTACTTTAATCTTTTTTGCTGCAGTAAGTCTTAAGACTTATTCACAGGATGATATGGCACCACCTAAACCTGCCGACAACAAAGTTATGGATGCTATGGTAGGCGACTGGACCGGCGAAAGTACAATGATGGGTATGAAATTCACCGATGATATGAAAAGTTACTGGGCGATGAACCACCAGTATATTATTATGGAGAGCGCCATGACAAGCAAAGATAATCCAAAAACCAAGTATTCGGGCATAGGAATTCTCGGCTTAGACAAGGACGGGAATCCTGTAATGTGGTGGTTCGATGACTGGGGCGCATCGGCTATGATGAGCGGGGCGGGAACGTTTGACGGAATGAAGTGTCATATTATATCGACAGGTGCGATGGGTAAGGATGACAGAACGATATCGTTCAAAGAAGGAAATCTGGTGATGAGCTGGGAAGAAACCATGAAAGCCAAGGACGGCAAAGATATGACGATGAGCGGAGAAACGGTATACAAGAAAAAATAAAAGTTTCATATCAAGCTATGTTATCAAGACTTCAGGGGTCTAACAGACATCTGAAGTCTTTTTTATTTTAGATGCATACCTAATAAGGAAAGCATTTGAACATCTAAGTTTCAAAGTGAGTTAATCTAATTTAGATAGAAAGACATTTTGTTATTTAGTATCTTGCAGAACAAAATTTAATATTTTTCACTAGAAACTGGATAATTGAAACGCTTTTTACAATCCCCCTTCAATATTCTTATTTTTCTTCTGGTATTAATCGGTACATTTTTACATTTCGCACCATTCTTAACATATCAAAGGTTAGTATATTCGATATCCGAGGACGGTTATTATATGCTGACAATAGCCCGTAATATCGCTGAAGGTCACGGCATGAGCACGGCGAACGGAACGATTCCAACAAACGGAACACAGCCCCTGGTCACATTCATCCTGGCAGGAATATTTTATTTTGCCAGCGGAGAAAAGATACTTTCCCTACAACTGATCGTAATAATGCAATGGATAATAGCGGTGATCACATCGGTTCTGATATATAGATTGGGTATTCGTTTGTTCAGTGACAAGCCCGAAGGAAAGAGAATATCAATGCTGGCAGCTGCCGTCTGGTATTCGGGCCCCATGACCCTGATGCATACGATGAACGGGCTTGAAACGGAATGGTATACGCTTATAGTGGTTTTTATCACCACAATAATTATTTTTCGAAATGAAACGCTCAACCTGCGTTTTTCCATACTCATCGGTTTTTTTTTCGGGATAGCTTTCTGGATCAGAAATGATGCTATCTTCCTGATTTCAGCTATCGGACTTGTTCTTTTGATGCCCGGACTATACCCGATGAGCATCGGTTTCGTGAAGCGTCTGGCTTATGTTATTATGATAGGTCTGACCTCTTTCATCATCGCTTCACCCTGGCTGATATATAATAAGCTTAGCTTCGGAAGAATAATGCCTATTAGCGGTTACGCCCAGATGTTCGAAGTCAGGTATGGAGGTAATTTTATCAACCTCCCAAGGATCATTGTGGAATACATCGTGATGTTTATTCCTATACCCTATGGAGCACAAAAGTATTTACCGGTGTTTATATTCTGTGTTTTATTCATCGTTGCAACATTTATAATCGTACAGAGATACTACAAAATTGCAAATGTATATCAAAAGCGTGCTATACTCATTAGCGGAATTTTTCTCATTTTTCTGTGTAACTTTTACGGAACGGTATTTGATTCCTATTATTTTCTCCCGCGTCATCTTTTCCCACCCACCGCATTTATGATACTCGGATGGGCACTGGCAATATTCTACGGAACCGGAAAGTTGCGGTTGAAATTTAAATATACACCGATGATATGCGGCATAGCTTTTTTGATTATCGTATCGGCTATATCGGTGATAAGGCTCAACCAGTCGAACTTCCATATGCATTTTCAGGAAGTGGATTGGGTTAAGAACAATCTCGGAGATGATGTCTGGGTAGCATCATTCCAGTCAGGTGCACTGGGTTATTTTCATGATAAGACCATTAATCTCGACGGTAAGGTAAATCCCGAAGCCTTGAGAGCACGGCAGCGTAACCGTATGCCTGACTATATACTTGAGAAAAAGGTCACATATCTTGTTGATTGGGTAAACCTCGCTGAGTGGCTGTCTTATACGAAAGTAAGCAGCAATTTTGAAGTTATAATTTGTGATCCGGTAAAAAATCTCACCGTATTAAAGAGAAAAGGAGACACAGATTAATATTTAATTGTAAGAAGAAGAAGGGCTTTAAATATTCAGCACAAAATAATTCCAATATATGAAAAAAATTTTACCCGAAATGGAAATGTACAGAAAGAAAAGAAGAATTAGATCACCGTTCTCAGTGCATCGAGTGCTCCGGGAAATTGAAATTCATACCCAAAATGCTGAAGCTTTTTGGGGAGGGCTTTTCTGCCTGTAAGTACAAGCTCTGACATTTCACCGAAAAGAATTTTCATGAGAAATGCCGGCACTGGAAAATATGAAGGGCGATGAAGAACTTTCCCCAATTCAAAGCAAAAATCCTTCATCATCAAAGGATTGGGAGAAATTGCGTTTACTGCTTTGCGGATATCGTTATGATCGAGTACGAACAGATAGGTCCCGATAATATCATTAATGTGTATCCACGAAAAATATTGTTTCCCGTTCCCGGGATAACCTCCCGCAAAAAATTTGAACGGTAAAGCCATTTTTTTAAGTGCGGGTGAATCAGGTGCCAGGACAAAACCGGTTCTTACAAGTACAACCCTTACGCCTGCTTTTTCCGCTCGCTGTGCTTCAGCTTCCCAATCAGCAGTGAGCTTAGCAGCAAAAGATGTTCCCGGCGGGGAATCTTCGTAAATATCCCTGTCCCCAGTATCTCCATAATAATCCACACCCGATGCATTTACCAGAACTTCAGGTTTGTTCGTCATGGAATTAATAAAGTCTACTATTTTTCTCGTTGTATGGATCCTGGAATAATATAACTGCTTCTTAATTTTCTCATTCCATCTTTTCACTCCCATGTTCATTCCGGCAAGATTGATAACACCATGTAAGGATTCGTTATTCAACGATGTTAAATTGTTCCAGTTCACAATTTTCTTGACATCGGGAAGTTTTAGTCTTGTAGAAATATCATCACGTGTAACTGCAATGACATCATCCCCCCTGGAGCGAAGAGCAAGTACTATCCGCGGACCGATCAATCCTGTGGCGCCCGTAATTAACATTGTTTTAGACATTCTATATTAATATCTATTTAAATTTAACTCATAAAATCGATTAAATAACCTCAATAAATAAAACAAGGGAGCACGCTCCCTTGTATAATGACAATAATCTTATTTTAATTTATTTCTTTTTAGATAAAAGTCCCGTTCGGCGAGTAAGTTTCATTTTTCTCAGCGAGGATAGTCCGATTTCAGCGAAGTGATTTGTACCTACCTGGTCTAATTAGGCCGTTAAGAGACTCATAATTGCCTCTTAGTACAAATGGTGTATATTCCATAGTATTTTAGAAACTTGTTAAAATATATCATCATAATTTCAGAAAATGAATTATCTTTTAAATAATATGCATTTATGTTATTTTTTGGTTTAATATGAAAAGCTACGGTTCGGCAAATATAAAAATTGCACTTCTTATTACAGGTCTTATTATTATGATCGCTACCCTGATCTACACACAGGTACTGGTATCCGATATACTTAACAGGGAAAGTGAGATAGCCAATCTATATGCAAAATCCATCGAATTTATAGCAAACGATGAAAGCCAATCAGGTGAGTACAATTTCGTTTTTAATACATTAATCAATTCGAATACGATTAATTTCCCGATAGCGGTAACCGACGCAAAAACCGGAAAACCCACATTTTTCAAGAATATAGAGCTGGATACAGCCCTTGATAAATCAAAACAAGATGCATTGTTGGAGAAATTGATCGATAAGATGGATGAAGTGAACAGGCCTATCAAAGTTTCATACCAGGATACGATCGTTCTCAGCTATGTTCATTACGGACAGTCAGCCCTTGTAACCAAACTTCAGAACTTGCCGTACATAGAATTTATCGTTGCGGGTATCTTTGTTTTACTGGGATACTACGGTTTTAATTATATAAAGAGGACCGAGCAAAGCAACATCTGGGTCGGACTATCCAAGGAGACGGCACACCAGCTTGGAACTCCACTTTCGAGCCTGATGGGCTGGAACGAACTTATGAAGGTGAACGCAGGTAATTCTGCCAAGGTCCTCGCTCTTTCGAACGAAATGAGCAATGACCTTGACCGGCTTACCAAGATCGCCAATAGATTCTCCAAGATAGGCTCTAAAGAGGTGTTGAAATACGAAAACCTTTACGAAGTTATCAACAAAGTTGTACAATATTTCGAAAAAAGAATACCAAGAATGAGTTCGGGAAGTTTCGGTAATTCAGAAACCAAGCGCAAAATATGCCTCCAGATCACAGGTGACGAAACGGTTACAGCACTTATTAACAGGGACCTGTTCGAATGGGTACTGGAAAATCTCACAAAGAATGCACTCGATGCGATCGAAAATTCCCAGGGAACAATAACGTATAACATACTGGATAAGGGACATTACATTAACCTGGATGTTACCGATACCGGCAAAGGGCTGGACATGAGGCACAGGAATGATATATTCCGCCCCGGGTTCAGCACAAAGATGAGGGGATGGGGTCTCGGCTTAAGTCTTTCTAAAAGAATAATAGAAACTTATCACAAAGGTAAGTTAAACGTAAAAGAATCACAGCCAGGCAAAGGTACTACTTTTAGAATAAGATTGCAAAAGCACAGTGAAATTCAAACATAATTAATATAGCATGTTCAAAAGAAAACCATCTAAAGATAATTCAATCGAAAAAGCTGTAAAGGAATGTGCCCTTTTTCAGGGATTAAGCAATTCTGAATTAAAAACACTACTCAGTATTTCACATATACGGGATTACTCGGTTGACGAAAAAATTTTCTCGGAAGGGACAACGGGTTTATGTTTTTATATAATTGTTAAGGGCTCGGCAGATATCATTAGAGAACAGTCACCGCAGGGAAGCACTGCCGTTCTGAGAACGTATACCGAGGGCTCATTTTTTGCAGAAAGCCACCTCTTTTCAGAGACCACCCATACCGTTTCATGTACAGCCAGGGAAGTAACAAAATTAATTATCTTTTCCAAACCGGATTTCGAAGATCTCATCAAAATTAAACCGAAGCTTGGCAACAAGCTTCTCATGAAATTCCTTGCTTACATGAGCGAAGAAATGGAACAGCTCTACAAGCAAAATATTAAGGTACAGGATAAAAATCCGGTCCGTGAAACGTTAGCATAATTACATTTAAATTTGCTGAAAGAACTAAAACCAAAATACCAAAAGTACCTGCAGAGTACTTTTTTTGCCCTCATTACACTTATTTTGGTCAAGACCGTGTTCCAGATAATCGTTGTCAGGAGCGGTTTAAGGTGGCTTACAGCAGATGACTACTGCAGGACGGTAATTTCATACGAGTGGTTTCAACACCCAAAGATCTATGCCGGGGTCTGGCTTGCGCTTCATTTCTGGATAAATGGGTTGTTCATTTCGATATTTAAGGACCTGACCTTTGCACCGGTCCTCGTTAACACGATCTTTTCCATACTTACACTTATATATTTTTATCTCCTTCTAATAAAAATATTCGACCGCAGCGTTGCTTACCTGAGCTGTCTTATATTTGCCGTATTCCCTTTCCAGGTCTGGTTAAGCACATCGGGGATGCCTGAATCCATTTTCTTTTTCTTTATCATTGCTGCGTGTTATTATTTCATACGCTGGTACGAAAGCATCCGAAATAATGCAGAGGTTGAAGGAAAATTAAAATCTCTTGTATACGTGATAGTATGCCTTAATCTTGCTAATCTCCTGCGTTATGAGGGCTGGCTCTTCAGTCTGACCTTCGTAATACTTGTATTTATGGTATCTTACAGAAAAGGAAAGTTCTCAAAAAGATTATTCATTAATTGTACTTTATCACTGCTATCACTCCTTACGGCATTATGGTGGCTGTACCAAAATTATGCGGATAATAACGATGCGTTCTTCTTCATGAAGGAGACCATAAAAATATTCAAAGGACTTAACAACGCCGGGTTCTGGCAGAGGGTCATCCAGTACCCGTTCTTCATTTTCTACATAGCTCCGTTTACTACACTTCTTGGTTTGAGAAAGATCTATTTTGTAATGCGTAATAGAAGAAACGGTTTCCAAGGAAATTTTTCTTTTTTACGGCTCTTCCTCCTGTTTAATCTAGTCGAGCTGCTGCTTCTCATGCTCACGGGTATTTTCGGTTCGGGCGGAACTAATATGATCTCCAGGTATATAGTCGTGAACTCCATCATGCTTTTTCCTTTTGCTGTCTGGCAGCTTCTGGATTTCAGAAAATACGTTGCCGTGATTTCTTTAAGTGCATTAATACTGGTCAATATAATCTGGAGCTTTTATTACCAGCAGGCTTACAGGGAAGATACTTACGAGGTGGCAGACCTCACGAAACGCCTGATACAGCGAAACTACTTTGAGCCGGGAGATAAAATATATTTCGAAATGGTCGAAGGATACTATGACATTTACCCGCTCCAGGTCATATCCAATACACCGGACAGGTTCAACTGCGATACTATCCCCGCAACTTTTCCAATAAACATTACTTCAAAGAGGGTCTCTCAGAAAAAACGCGCCGAGGAACAGCAGCGTCTAAATATACTGGAACTGAGAAAATTTCTTGAGCAAAAGAAAATAAAGCTGTTCATAGCCCGCAGCGACCTGCTCATAGATAAATTGAAAAAGCTCAGCTACAAAAGCGAACAGATCGGTGATTACCATATCTTTTATCTTTCGGATAAAAAAATAAAATATAAGGAGAACAGCAATCACGATGCTATTGAAGAAAAGATCCCGCAGAATGCAATAACGTTCGATAAAAAATTGTTGCTGAAAGATTTCAGGATAGACAACAGCAACTTCGGTTTGAACCCGCAAACCATTACCATAAGATGGGGAATTGCCAATATGTCAATGCTTGACAGCCTTGCTTCGGATGAAGATGATTTCGGCAGGTACAAGATAAGGATTGAACTGGTCTCTCCCGAGAGTGATTCATCTTCGTATGAAACTTCAACAAGGTTATTTTCCGAGAGGAATGTAGAAGAATATTTCGAAACCGAAGAGATCAAGAACATATTGATACTTAAACCCTTCGCTTTACTGAATTATTCAAAAAAATTCAAGCTGTCACCGTTCGAAAGCGGGATGTATGATGTCAGGCTATCAGTACTCGATGAAGATGAAAATTCGAGGGAATTGCAGATATACAAAGGTGACAGTCTTTATACATATATACCCGATACGACAACCGAAAGCAGCGATACACTGCATACCGATATTAAATTCAGCCAGACGAAATGGAAAAAATTTCAGGAAAGGTACAGAAATAAGCCGTTTTATCCTCTCGGCAGGGTAATAGCGATGTTCCCCAATGCGAACTATAACGAGATATTAAAAAAGTCAAAAGAACTTTCCCAGATAATAATCAGGAACGGTATAATGCTTCCATTCCTGCAGAGATACCAGGGAGACCAATTCCTCAACATTGTGTTCAACTACTTCTGAGCTAAAGCACTATAGCTCACCGCATCGAAACTTATCTCTCCTTCACTTATTTTCTTCGCACTGCCTTCGAGCGTGATATTTTCTATCACTCCATTGTTGTTCAGAAAATTGACTATAAGCCATTCACCGCTTTGGGAAAGTACCCTGACGGGAGCGGCTGTATCGTATAATAAATTTGATATCACAGCAGAAGAAATAATCCCTGTTCCGCAGGCAAGGGTTTCCCGCTCTACGCCCCGTTCATACGTCCTAACCCGGATCTCATTACCGGAGAGGACCTGCACGAAATTTACATTTGCACCGGCCGGCTGAAGGTCTTTATGGTACCTCAAAGCTCTCCCCCATTCGTTAATCTTTACCCCTTCCAGATCTTTAATGGCAAAAGCTTTTTCATTCTGTGATATAAATATTACGAGATGTTCGGAACCTACGTGGATCCAGCTTGCATTCACGCTAATGATACTTTTACCGTTATCCATATCTATTTTCAATCCTATCTTGACACTCACAGGCGGAGGAAATGAAATTCTCACCGTATTATTTCCGAGAATTTCAGCTTTATAAATTTTTTCCACCGCTTCAAGATTGAATATTTTTTCCCGCATGATTCCATTATTGAAAGCGTACAAGCTAATACATCTTGCACCGTTCCCGCACATAGCTCCATAACTGCCGTCACGGTTGTAATAGTTCATACGGATAGAAGCTGCCTTGTTTAAAGGTCTCTCAAGAAAGATCACCCCGTCCAGCTCTTTGAAAAATCTGCTGCAAATATCAGTGGTGAAATCTTTTTGCTTTTCGAACGGAATGATATTATCCAGGTTGTTTATAATCACGAAGTCATTGCCGGCTCCGGAAAAGATCTCATAATTTAATTTATCCGTATTCATAAACGGGTTACGCTTAAAATACTCCCCTGTAATTTGTTTCTTTAGTCACTTTTAAATCCTGAAGCTGAGGAGCCTTCACTCTCAGTTCAACACGAAATCCCCTGTACGCACCCAACGGTATCCAGTTGAAGTTCATTTCCCAGCAATGGAGATCGCGGTAGATAGTGATGTAAGGTGCCTCTATCTGCTTCTGAAAAATATCATAACTTGCCGTAATAGTCAATTTCCAGTTTTGTGTGAGGGAGAAGCTCAGGGACCCCATGATGTTCGATGATTTTAAAAAAGTAGACGGGGAAGGTTTGCTCAGTGTATAATTATAGTTGAAGCTGACCGACCACGGTATCCTGAAATTCGGCGGTTTATCAGAATAAATTCCAATATACTCCTCGGATTTTGCCACCTTGCCTGTATCCGCCTTCCCGGTGGACAGCTCTTCGCTTTGAAATGAGGTTGTGACATTTATATTGAATCCGGTGAGATTCGCAATTATTCTATCCGTGTTCCAGAGAAATTTATTTATCCTTCCTACACTATCAATGTATTTGTAAAAATTAAAGCTCGCCGCTCCTCCAATACTGAGTATGGAGCCAATCTGCGTTCTGTAGCTTAATCCGAGTTCGGATAATCTCAGACTGTCCGCAGCGAAGTTATAGCTGATGCCGGCATTAAGATTCAATACCTGGAACTTGTTCTCAGTAGTGTCATTCGGTTTTGTTTTTATCTCAAAGATATTGCCGAGTGAAAACCCGAGGCTCTGCGCTTCTCCAACGGGAGTGGTACCGAATACTTCCTTTTCAAAATATGAGTATGGTATCACCCTGCCGTTCACATCTGTATATGAAGTCCACGCCTTCCAGAAAGGTTTAGAGAAATCGGGCATATAATTATATGAGAGTGATGGGGTTAATGTATGCCTGAAACCCTTTATGCCGAGAATATTCGTGTTGAATATACCGATTATCCTGGAATCCAGCGAAACGCCAGTGGAAAAATACCTGAATGCTTTAAACCCCGGCACATCAACGGTTGTAACCTGACTGTCAAGCGAGTTATAATTCTTTATAATGGATTTGTTGTACCAGATCTCATTATAACTAACAAAAGGTGACACACTGAACTGGCTTAATTTTATAGGCGCACCGAGACCCAATGTCTGTTTCAAACCTCCCCTGTAATCTTTCACAAGGGTCTGGGTACCCGAAATATCTGTCTGCAACGATTTATTCCGCTGGTAAAGAAATTGAGCACTGTAATCATACGATAACACTTCATACCATTTCAGATCCAACAGCGATGTATTCTTCGAGCGGAATGGAAAAGACTGGGTTCTCGTAAATACAGCAGAAGGGATCCTCTCGCTTGTTTCACCGGTCTCAAGGTTTTGATCACGGTAATAGTTTAATGAGAGGGAATTGGGTGTACCTTCCCAGTACTTAGAGAGAGTAAAATTAGATATAGCATGCTGGAGAAGCAGGTCGTTCATGTTATTCGATGAGTTGTTGTAATAATTTTTACTGCTCATAAAATTCAAGTCAGCAGAGATGGAGGTGGTCGGATCTATTGTTTGGTTGTGCGTTAGAGCTATTCGCCAGTCATCTGAAAAGATCCTATCGAGATCGGTCGGCTCACCTATCCGCGTTCGATTGCCCCCAACTTCCAGCGAACCCGCGAACTTATATCTTAACGCATACCTGTAACGCCCATCAAGGTCTATTCTGCCTTTAGTATAGTAATTGCCCTGAACGGCAAGGTCCATATAATCATTGACAGCCCAGAAATACCCGAGATGCGAAAGATACCTTCCGTAGGTTGCATCCTCACCGTAAGCGGGCGTAATAATTCCGCTCGAACGCCCGGTATGATTGGGAAAGATTCCAAACGGAATAGCAAATACGGGTACGTCATCCACAAAGAGATATACGGGCTCAGCAATCACTTTATCACCCTGGATTATCTTCATTTTCGGGCTGGCAAAATAAAAATCAGGGTCGGCTTTATCACAGGTGGTATATCTTCCGTTCTTTATGAAAAAGACATCATTGGATACTTTCTTTATCTTCTCGCCGAGATAGTAACCACCTTCCATCTCGGTTGTTCCCATTGTAATATTGCCCTTGCGGGTTTTAAAATTATAAGTGACCTTTTCCCCCTCATATTTTTTTGTACCCTCAAAAAATACCGGTGTACCCATAAATTTCCCTGCTTTCACGGTGTCAGGGACACCATACGACTCAAGCGTGGAATTATCTTTATGCAGGATGACCACTGCCGCCTTCAGCTCAAATTCCTTGTACTTTAGATCACCGTTATTATACAACATAAGCTGTTGTTTCGAGAGATCAAATACGGCGGAATCTTTTGCAGAATACTCGATGACAGCATCGATATTACCGGTTGCTTTTGAGGTATCTGTTTTCTTAACCGTATCGATAGGCACAAGGTACAGCGAGTCTGTTTTTTGCTGAGAATAAGAAAGGGAAGTTAATATTAATAATAATGTATATGTAAGGAATATCCTTTTCACTTACCAGAACTGATTATTTTTGATGCCATCTGCGCAATCTTTTCAAGATAAAGCTTATCTTTCTCATCGAAGCTTGAATAATCATCACTGTCCACATCGAGAACGGCAGCAACCTCATCCCCAGTGAATATCGGAACAACTATCTCGCTTTTGGATTCGCTGCTGCATGCAATATGTCCGGGGAATTTGTTCACGTCATCTACGATAATCGTTTTCTTTTGCTTCACTGCTGTTCCGCAAACACCTTTGGGTATCTGAATCCTTGTACATGCCACGGGTCCCTGAAACGGACCAAGTATAAGCTCATCGCCTTTCCTAATGTAGAATCCCACCCAGAAGAATCTGTCCATATTATATTTCAGTGCAGAGCAAATATTGCCGAGATTTGCTGTAAGGTTATCCTCTCCCTCAACCAGTGATTCTATCTGCGGGAGCAGAGCTTTATACTTTTCTTCCTTTGGTAGAGATGGGTCTATGGTAATTGATTCTGACAAAGTGAAAATTATTTAGCTATCATAATCATTCTTTACAGCCCCAGCTTATCCGCTATTCCCTGCATTGCTTTCAGGACAAATTCAACATGCTCGGCAAGCGGGATACCGAGAATTTCCGCTCCCTTAATCATATCCTCGCGGTTCACCTGCCGGGCAAACTCTTTCTTCTTAAATTTCTTCACTACCGACTCCGGCTTAACGTCAGCCAGTTTTTTTGACGGCTGGACAAGAGCACATGCGATAATGAATCCCGACAGCTCATCACATGCGAACAGAACCTTCTCCATGATTGTATCGCGTGTGACTCCCGTGTAATCCGCATGAGATAATACAGCTTTTATTATCTCTTCGGAATATCCTTTTCCCTTTAAAATTTCTACTCCCTTTACAGGATGTTCTTCTGCATTGGGATGGATCTCCCAGTCAAAATCGTGGAGTATTCCGACTGCTGACCATTCGTCCTCGTCACCGCCGTATTTTTTAGAATACTGTCTCATCGCTTCGGACACTGCGTACATGTGATTACGCAGGCTCGGACTCTTCACATATTCGTGCATGAGTTCGATTGCGGAATTATATAGATTGTCTGACATAGTTTTTAGAGACCTCCCCTTATTCCCCTCCTTACTAAGGAGGGGATAAATTAATAATATTATTCTCTACAATTCTTTTTTATTAATTACTTTCAAGTCTTTATCGAATTCATATAGTATAGGCACACCGGTAGGGATCTCAAGCTTCACTACTTCTTCTTTAGATAAATTATCGAGGTGCATTAACAGGGCTCTCAAGCTGTTACCGTGAGCGAATATAAGAACATTTTTTCCGTCTTTCAGGTAAGGTTCTATTTTTTCATGGTAGTATGGCATAACCCGATCGGAAGTATCCTTCAGGCTTTCGCCGTTCGGAGGGGCAACATCGTAGCTTCTACGCCAAAGCCGGACCTGTTCATCACCGAACTTTTTTCTCATCTCGTCTTTGTTCAAGCCCTGCAAGTCGCCGTACATCCTCTCGTTTAGAGCCTTATCTTTAAATACCGGAAGTGTTTTTAATTGTGTGGCAATTTCAGCGGCTATTTCATAAGTCTTGATCGCACGCTGGAGAACCGATGTAAATATCACATCGAATTCCATTCCTTTCAGCTTTTCGCCCGCTTTTTTGGCTTCTTCCTCTCCCCCTTTTGATAACGGTATATCAATCCATCCGGTGAACTTGTTCTCGAGGTTCCACTGGGACTCCCCATGCCTGATAAGTACTAATTGAGACATAATTTACTATTTAATTATAATTTTATCATTATAGGTACAAAATTACTTTTTTTCTACGAACAAATAAACGTATTAAAAAAAAGCCCCCTGATTTACAGGGGGCCAGGGTTAAGGAGTACAGTATTAACAGGTCTGTGACCTGTTGTATCAGGACACTCTTCGTCAGCGGGTTACCCAGTATAAAAAACCAACCTCACTGGAAGCAAATAAATTAGGATCATCATCATAGAGTGATTCATGGGTTGAAGCACTTATGAAACCGCTATGCACGCCAAGTTTATGGTTTGGAAATATTGTAAAGGTTCTTTCAAAAGTGTTTATGTATCCCTGTCCTCCGGGAACAGAACTGGTCAATGTGAAAGGTACTCTGTGGAACCCCAATGCATTTCTTACCCAATGCCAGGCAACGTAATTATTTTGTTCCGTAGAATTCACCGTTACCACGATCCTAACAGAATGATCTCTATCAATCCTGGGAATTCCGGGTCCGCCGAATTTCTGTGTAATGAAAGCATTCTGGGTAAAATCAGGTCCGGTAAAGGTATATGATGGTGTGGAGTTGTTGTCAACATAGACCTGTATCTGTGTCATCTGTGTTATCGAGCCGTTCTGAGGCTGGGTTGTTCCTCCGCTTAAAAGCGATATAGAATATAATCTCCAGTTAAATCTCGGGTCACGGTTTGTGCCTACCCGTTTAAATTGAACGGTCCTGTATAATGCTTCCGTATAGGGTTTTGTCACTGTGATAAACTGTCCGTTGTGCTGGTAGACGATTATATAATTCCCGTTAATGGTCCTGGTAATATTTACAGTTTTAATATCTCCGGAGTTGGTAATATTCAAGTTCAAATCCGAGCTAACTACCTGTCTTCCCCATCTCACAAGCGAATCTATGGGACTCATGGGGCCGCTGCCGCTGTCAGGGACCGCGCCGCCGTCATTATAAGCTGCTGTATCGACTGACATTGCGTTGTCGGGATCATTTGGGTCGCTGCTATAACCGGATTGTATGACCTGTGTTATAAACTGATCATCGGTCTGAACAGGACTCGTGGTATTATTACTGCACCCGGAAAAGTATGCCAGGATCGTAACTACAAATAAAAAACTGAAAAATTTTAGGGTGTTTTGTGTGTTTACAGAGGAATTCATTTATTTTACTCCCTTTTTATATATTTTTTATTATTTATTACCCTACTGTTACTAAGACAATACAAAATGTAAAATGGTTTAATTAGTGAAAGGCTCTATAAATGCTTAATATTACTAAATTTAAATCATTTCTTTATAAATATTGATAAAGGACCTTTTGGATCGATTACGTCTTGCAATACTGAATAGGGCACGTATACCTCTTTTGGCCCCTCTGCATATGATGCAACCTGGTAAACAGGGAAAGTGATGAGAAGTGAATTCCCGGTAATATTAAATACGGTATAGTTGCTGTCCTTGGGTGAAGCACCATCCTGTATCCAGCTTATATCCGGGTTATCGGTATATTCATTTTTTTGCTTCACAAGATCTGCGATGCAGTAATCTGAAATAGCTTTCAGATAATTTCCCGTGAACATGTCTGAAAGCTTAACCGGTTTGTTATTTTTCAGATCATACACAGCAGAATAGAAAAATGTAAGCGGGTGTGCAGCTCCCGCATAATACTCATAGCCGTCAAACCTGATACTGATAACTTCGTCTGACCGGAACCAGACGGAATCGGCAATTTCGAATTCGCTGGAAAAATCTTTAGGAGCTTCCCAGGTCTTCATGTCATTTTTAAAACTATTGACCGCATCAAAGACAATCTGAAATGCATAGCTGTTAAATTTATCCTGGACGTTCTTATCATGAAAACCCGAGATGACGGGATACGATGTATTGATTGTATATTTTAATTTCTTATTATCTTCTTTTATCACTTTGAAATCAACCTTGTAATCTGCCGATTCCATGTACAGATAATTTGCGCAGGCAGAATTAACAAGCAATATCAACAGGAAAATTATTTTATAAAATTTATTGCTCATGTTTCTTATATATTGAATTAATAAAATATGAAATGTTTGAAATTATTAATGTGATGATTACGCCTATTATCACATACCAGGTGTATGCTATCTTAGTATAGTATATTATGAAGACCATCCCAAGGATACCGGCAATGAATCCTATCATTGCATCTCTCTGCTTCACCTTCTTAAAGAAAATGCCTAATAGAAAAGTCCCCAGCTGACCGCCGTAAGTGAAAGAAGCTATGGAAAGCCCGAGCTCAACCACGGGATTTTTAGTGTCTCGAAATAGCATCGCTCCTCCCACCAGCGCAACCCCCCAGAACAAAGTGAATATTCGTGACCAGTAGACCTCTCTCCGGGGACTCATTTCCTTAGCTTTTCCGGATGATCGGAATAGATCAAGATATGTGGATGAAGCCAGTGAACTTATAGCCGATGACAAGGTACCCATTGCAGAAGCCAGTACGCCTGCTATCACAATTCCGGCTACGCCAACAGGAAGATTTTCCACTATGAATTTAGGGAATATCTCGTCCGAAGACATCAGGTTGGAACCCGTCGATTGCAGAACGAGCTGGTTAAATGG
Organism: Ignavibacteria bacterium; assembly: GCA_049516635.1. Classification (GTDB taxonomy): domain Bacteria; phylum Bacteroidota; class Ignavibacteria; order Tepidaquicellales; family OLB5; genus JBEKSX01. Next base: position 53,220 of record JBEKSX010000002.1, read on the forward strand.
AATGCCTTTATAAAATGCATACAGGCACAAACCGAGAAACAGGAAAAATGCGAACTGTATTACAATGACGCTTGAATCCAGTATCAAAGCTTTCTGGCTGTCACGTTTTGATCTGCAGCCGAGCAATCTTTGCACTAATAATTGATCTGTTCCATGAGAAGCCATCGTTAAGAACGTTCCGCCGAGCAGTGCCCCGATAAACGTGTAAGGCGAAGCAAGAAAATCAATTAACCCGCCGCTAAAGCTAAAATCAAACATAGCAAATTTATTTGTACCCGCGATAGTTGCATAATTAATAACATCATTCAATCCGTTAGGCAGGTAATGAAAAATTATTATCATGGAAGCAGCTGCCCCGCCGAGGTATATGAACATCTGGACTACATCCATTGTTACAACGGCTTTCAATCCGCCGAGAAAAGTATAGATCAATGTAAAAACCCCGATTATAGCAATGCTAGTGGGGTAATCGAGACCTGTGATAATATGGACCGGTATTGCAGTTGCAAACAAGCGTACACCTGAAGCGAGGACTCTGGTTACAATAAATACACTTGAGGTAAACTTTCTGAGAGCCAGTCCGAAGCGTTTGCCCAAAAAATCGTAAGCTGTTTCCATATCACCCCGGTAATAAGCAGGAATGAACACGGCTGCTACAATAAGTCTTCCGATAAAATAACCGAACACCAATTGCATGAACTGCATATTGCTCTTATATGCGAGCCCGGGAATACTTATGAATGTGAGAGTGCTGGTTTCGCTTGCAACTATGGATAGACCTACAGCCCACCAGGCAAGCTGTTTACCGCCCAGAAAATAGTCTTTTGATGATCTTTGTTTTCCGGAAGTGATGATACCGAATACTGTTACGCCGACTAGATAGAGTATGACGATTATGTAATCGGTTAAAGAGAAATGCATTTACAAATATAAGAATATATTTACGTTGTTATTCTTTGTATCCAAAGCAGTTCAGTATAAAGGCATATTCGAAAGCTGCTTCTTTATAGAAAGTATACCTTCCGGAAGGTCCGAAATGTGCGGCTTCCATTTCTGTTTTAAGAATCAGCTCATTCTCATCTTTTTTAAAGGCTCTTAGTTTTGCAACATACTTAGCGGGCTCAAAACAGTGAACATTAACATCATACAATCCCGCAGTTACAAGCATGTGAGGGTATTCCTGATATATAATATTATCATACGGGCTATATGATTTGATATAGTAATAATATTCTTCACTTACCGGGTTACCCCACTCATTAAAATGCATAGCCGAATTTTCAATTGTCCCATCGAATAAATTGTTGAGCACGTCCGTTCCGGGCACCCTTAGCACGAGGCATCTAAAAAGATCCGGCCGCATATTGGCAACAGCTCCTAACAGCAATCCTCCTGCACTTGCTGCCATTGCCGTTATTCCTTTTTTGTAAGTGTATTTGGTTTTTACTAAATGTTCCACGCAGCTTATAAAGTCATAAAATGTGTTCTTTTTATTCAATAATTTCCCGTTATTATACCATTCCTCTCCCATTTCTCCGCCCCCTCTGATATGTGCTATTGCATAAACGAATCCCCTGTCCAGCAAAGAAAATCTTGTTTCGGTAAACCAAACTTCCGAACTAATTCCGTATGAACCATAAGAATAAAGATAAGCCGGGTTTTTTCCATCATGCGGTAGCCCTTTTTTATAAACAAGCGATATTGGAATCATAACTCCATCATGAGCTTTCGCATAGATCCGTTCGCACATATAATTATCCTTATTATATCCGCCACGGACCTCTTTCTGTTTTAATAAAATGCTTTCCCCTTTTTCCATATCATAATCAAATATTGTCCTTGGTGTAATAAAAGACATATACATATATCTGAAATATTTTGTATCAAATTCAAAATTAGCATCGGAAAATGCGGAATATACCGGTTCGGGAAATTTGACATAATGTGCCTGATTATTACTTAAATTAATGATACGGAATTTTGTCAATCCTTCTCCGCGTTCATTCAAAACAAGGTAATCCTTGAAAATTATCATTTCTTCAATCTTAGCAGCAGGATTTTCAGGAACAAACTCTTTCCAGTTTTCTATGGATGTATTGTTAACCGGGGTTGTCATTACCCTGTAATTTGGAGCATTATAATTTGTCAGGATATAAAATTTTCCCCCGTTTTGTTCGACAGAATATCTCAGACCTTCTGTTCTTTTATTGAATAATTTAAATTTTCCCTGAGGATTATTTACATCGATGTAACTCACTTCGCTCGTATTCATACAGCCAGAGGTAAGAAAGATATAATCTCTTGATTTAGAGATAGTAATATCTACCCAAAACCTATCATCTTTTTCCTGATAAAGCAGCTCATCATTATTCTGGTCCTGCCCCATAATGTGTCTAAAGACCTGCTTTCCCATATTACCTCTCTCATTTTTCACATAATAGAGAAATTTATCATCCGGCGCCCATTCCCAACTCCACCCCACATTGGATAACGTTTCTTTGGAAGTTTCCCCCGTAGTTAGATTTCTAAAATAAATTGTCCGCGAATGGTCTCCTTTTCTATCGACGCCAACCGCCAGTGTTCTGCCATCGGGAGAAGGCACATAGATTACACTGCAATAAGCGAGTTCGCCTGCTATCTCATTTATATCCAGTATTAATTGCTCTTCGCTGTCCTCAGAATTTTTCTTCCTGTAATGGACCTGGTAATTTTTACCTTTCTCTTCTTTCATGAAGTAAAAGTAATTTCCCCGCTTGAATGGAACCGTTATATCATCTTCAACAATTTTGCTGATAAATTCATTGTATACTTTCTCTTTCAGTCCTGAAAATTGCCGGGCAACACAGTCCGTGTATTCGTTCTCTTTTCTCAGGTAACCGAGCATTTCGGGATCCTTCAGATCATGCATCCATGCATAATTGTCTACTCTGTTATCTCCGTGATGAATGGATTCTACTGGAAGAATTTTAGCTGTGGGAGGTTTGATATGATTTTCCATAGATAATTTTTGTAATAAATAAGGCTTATTCCTCAAATTTATAATAATTTATCAAATAAATTCATCCCAAATAAAAATGCCTGTTTACTTGATAGAGAATCCAATAATCCTCCATGATAAACAGGCATAAGACTAAGAATCTTAGTTTATCGAGATATTTTAGTTACGCGGTTTATGCGGTCTCCTATCGCCGTGGTGTCTGTCTTCGTGAGAACTATCGCTGTGCTGTCTCTCCTTCTTTTCACCATGTTCATCTTCCTCGGTTTCCGGAAGAAGAACTTTCCTGCTTAAGCTTAATTTGCCGCTCTCTTTATCTATCTCCATCAGTTTTACCGTTACCTCTTCACCGCGTTTTAAAACATCTTCTACTCTATTTATCCGTTTTCTATCGATCTGCGAAATGTGCAGGAGTCCCTCTTTACCCGGTAATATTTCTACAAAAGCGCCAAAATCTGTTATCTTCGTCACCCTGCCCGTATATATCTTTCCTTTTTCGGGAACCTCTGTAATTTTTTCTATCATTTCTCTCGCAATCGCGGCAGACTCACCGGAGACTGCAGCGATAGTAACCGTTCCGTCATCTTCGATATTGATCTCAGCACCGCTTTGTTCGATTATATGGCGTATTGATTTTCCACCCGGTCCGATCACTGCTCCGATCATGTCAACTGGGACAATCATAGAATATAGATGCGGAGCATACTGTGAAATCGTTTCTCTCGGTTCGGGTAGGGTCTGGTTCATAATGTTCAGTATGTGTACCCGCCCTTCCTTAGCTTGCTGAAGCGCCTCTTCCATTATCTCGAACGAAATTCCTTTTATCTTTATATCCATCTGGTAACCTGTAATGCCCTGTGTTGTACCGCATATTTTAAAATCCATATCTCCAAAGTGATCCTCATTGCCGAGTATATCTGATAAAACTACAACTTTATCACTTTCCTTCACCAAACCCATCGCAATACCTGCAACCGGTCGCTTTATGTGAACACCGCCATCCATTAAAGCCAGCGTGCCTGCACATACGGTTGCCATAGAGGAAGAACCGTTAGATTCAAGTATATCGGAAACAAGCCGTATTGTATAGGGAAAATCCTTTTCGTCAGGGAGCATATTCTTTAACGATCTTTCTGCCAGATGACCGTGGCCAATCTCTCTTCTTCCGGGCCCGGACATCCTTCCGACTTCACCCACTGAAAAAGGCGGGAAGTTATAATGAAGCATGAATGTCTTGGATGATTCAGGCAGCAGTCCGTCGATTATCTGTTCGTCCATCTTGGTTCCGAGAGTAAGAGATGTCAAGCTCTGCGTTTCACCACGTGTGAATAGTGCCGAACCGTGATTCCTCGGGAGTACTCCCACTTCACATGTTATAGGCCTTATATCTTTTGAACTTCTTCCGTCAAGTCTTCTGCCTTCTTCCAGTATCATTTTTCTCATATCCTCGTACTGCAGGTTATGGTATGTTTCACCGATAAGCAGTTCCTGCTCAGGATACTTTTCTGCAAGCGATACGTTCAGAGAGTCGAACAGCTCTTTGTTCTTATTATGTCTTTCATCTTTAGTAAGAATGGTTCTGTGAAGTTCTCTGATCCTGTCCAAGCAGAAGTCCTTTATATCCTTAATGAGTTCGGTATTTTCTGCCTGGGGTATCACTTCACGCTTCGGTTTGCCGGCTTCTTTCTGCAGTTCGATCTGGATCCTGCATAACTCTCTGACACTCTCGTGTGCAAATTTGATCGCGTTCAATAGATCCTGTTCAGCAACTTCCAGTGAATCACCTTCAACCATGACGATGGAATCATCAGTTCCTGCAACCACCAGATTCATATCGCTTTCCTTCAGCTGAGTTTGAGTAGGATTTATCACGAACACTCCATTCACCCTGCCAACCCTTACCTCACCGATAGGTCCGTCGAACGGGATATCGGAAATCAAGAGCGCCGCTGAAGCACCTATAGCTGCAAGTACATCGGCATCATTTTCCTGATCGGAAGAATATACAGAGCATATCAACTGGGTTTCGCATTTAAATCCCTCCGGGAAAAGAGGCCTGATCGGCCTGTCAATGAGACGGGATGTGAGCACTTCCTTCTCGCTGGGTTTACCTTCCCGTTTAAAGAAGCCTCCCGGAATTTTCCCGGCAGCAGCAGTTCTTTCACGGTACTCGACCTGCAGCGGAAAAAAATCAGTCCCTTCTGTGGTTTCTTCTTTCGCAACAGCAGTGCACAGAACGATCGTTTCCCCGTAAGACACGACGGCTGAACCGCCTGCCTGTCTGGCTAACTTCCCTGTTTCTATTCTTAATATTTTGCCCCCTAAATCAATATCTTTGCTTAATATCATTTTTTATTTCTTTCTTTATTCTGTTATAAAATATTTAAACATTCTGCTGATTTGCTCTTAAAAAGTAAAATACTTACAGTTTAAGCAGAAATGTTTACCGTTCTATTTTCTGATCTGAAGATCTTTGATGATCTTTCTGTACCTGTCAATATCTTTATTCTCAAGATACCTGAGCAGACGGCGTCTTTTGCCTACCATCTTCAGCAGCCCCAGACGGGAATGATGATCTTTCTTGTGAGCTGAAAAATGTTCAGCCTGCAATTCGTTGATCCTTCTTGTCAGAATAGCTATCTGCACCTCTGACTTTCCCGAATCTTTTTCAGTACTGCCGTATTTTGAAATGATTTCCTGTTTTTGTTCTTTGCTTAGAGCCATTAGTTCTCCTTTAGTTTTATACTTCGGTTAAGATTTAATATTGAAATATTTTAATGTTTGTTCCCGGTCAAGTTTAAGCTGAGCTATCAGTTCTTCTTTTGAACCGAACTTTTTTTCGTCACGCAGCCTTTTTAAAAACTTTACATTTATTTCACTGTTATAAATATCATAGCTAAAATCAAAAATATTTATTTCCATTATTTTTTTCAACCCCTCGGTCATTGTCGGACTATAGCCGATATTCATCATTCCGTAATACCACTTGTTCTCATATTGTACCTGAACACAATAAACTCCGTCCTTCGGCATAGCTTTGTTATCAGCTATCTGTGTTACGTTTACGGTGGGAAATCCCAGTGTCCTGCCTCTTTTATCGCCTGGTTTCACAAGCCCTTCGAAGCCGTACGCATAGCCAAGCAGCAGATTAGCTTTCTCAACGTTACCTTCATAAAGAAAATGCCTGATCTTGGTACTGCTAACTGCAGTTCCGTCCACATCAATTTCTTCTACTCTGTGAATTTCGAAATCAAGCTCTCTGCCTAATTTTAATAAAGTATCAAAACTTCCTTCCCTGTTCCTTCCGAAAACGTGGTCATATCCGACAACGAGATGACTAAGTCCTATCCTTGCATATATCAGCTTTTTGTAAAAATCTTCAGCTGTTGTTTTAGAAAATTCCTTTGTAAAAGTTATCACGAATACATTTTCTATTCCCAGCTCTTCAAAAAGCTTCAGTTTTTCATTGGTGGTTGTCAGCAGTTTAATTTCAGGTGATTTGTTTTTCAATACTTCCTGTGGATGCGGGTCGAATGTAACTATAAAAGAACGTAAACTGCCGTTTCTGGAAAAATCCAGCACCTTATTAATTATCTGTCTGTGAGCTGCATGGACACCATCAAATGTGCCGATAGATATTACGCTTGCATCAACCCTTACTATATCATCGATATTCCTGTATATATTCATTAAGCTGTTTTTTAGCAGATACTTCCTTAGTTATATAGTATGTTATTATCCAGTTTCAGAAATTCTTCGAGTGTTATTGAATTTTTCACGTCATACTCTCCTATCCTCAACCTTCTTAATACTTTGAGGTATGCACCTGTTCCAAGGATTTCGCCAAAATCATTTACCAAAGCCCTCACATAAGTTCCCTTCGAGCAGACAGTTCTAAAAGATAGCTCGGGGAGCACTATAGACGTAATTTTGAACTCCCTGATCGTTACTTTTCTCGGTAAACGTTCTATAACTTTATTCTTTCTTGCATATTTATATAAAGGCTTGCCTTTGTATTTAATAGCGGAGTACATCGGCGGAACCTGTTCAATTTCACCTATAAACCTCTTTGCGCTCTCATGTATGATATCATTTGTAATATGCCGAATATCACGTTCATTTTTCACTTCCGTTTCGGAATCGAAGCTGCTGGTAGATGCCCCAATACGCATGATCCCTTCATATTCTTTATCAGAGATAATAAGGTCAGTCAGTTTTTTTGTCATCTTTTGAGTGCATACTATCATCAGCCCCGTAGCTTTAGGGTCAAGTGTACCTGAATGACCCGCTTTTTTAACTTTAAGTTTCTTTTTTATGATATTTACTACCCTGGCGCTAGAATAATCTGCGGGTTTATCGATCAGAAGCATCAAACCCTCCTTCTCATTCCCGGCAATCTTAAAGATCATCCTTATGAATTTCTTTAATAAGCTCGTCGATCTTGTTTGCGTATTCCAAGGAATCATCGTAATAGAAGAGCAATTCTGGAACAGCCTTCAGGTAAATCCTTGAACCAAGATGCATCCTGATCTGCTTTTTCCTGAAGTTAATCTTATCTATGCATTTCTGTCCGGTTTGTTTATTCCCGAAAAAACTCAAATAAATTTTCGATGTTTTCAGGTCACGGCTCATAACAACTTTAGTAACCGTTACCAACCCGAGATCAAGTTCGGATAGGTCCCTTGTCAGGACCTCATTAATCTTATGTTTAATCTCTTCCGAGACCTTTTCCGTTCTTACTGACATGGCTATAATAATTAGGCAAGCTTACGCTTTATTTCAACTATTTTATAGGACTCTATTATATCGCCTACCTTTATATCATTGAAGTTCTCCAGGCTAATCCCGCACTCATAACCTGCTTCGACTTCTCTTACATCATCCTTAAATCTCTTCAGTGAGAGAATATTGCCGTCGAAAACAGTAAACCCTTCTCTTAATAGCCTGACCTTACTCGATCTGACCACTTTACCATCAAGTACATAGCAGCCCGCTATCAGGCCTACTTTTGGTACTTTGAAGGTCTGCCGTACTTCAACTGTAGCAAGTACTTCTTCAGATTTTTCAGGTTCAAGCAGGCCCTCGAGAGCAAGTTTTATCTCGTTTATCACATCATATATAATATTATGGAGCCTGATATCCACCTTCTCGGATTGTGCAAGCTTGCGTGCTTTCAGGTTAGGTCTTACGCTAAATCCCACAATAATTGCGTTTGATGCTGCGGCAAGAAGCACATCGTTCTCTGATATCTCGCCTATACCTTTATGAATGACACTTACTTTTACTTCTGAAGTTCCAAGTTTCAGGAGTGAATCGGATAATGCTTCCACAGACCCATCTACATCACCTTTAATTATAACATTTAGGTCCACCTGTTTTCCCTCTTTGATTTGTTTCGATATATCATCCAGTGTTGTGAACTTTATCTGTCTGAAATCCTGCTCTCGTTTTAGCTGCTGCCGTTTAAGAGAAATTTCTTTAGTATCTCTTTCGGTGTTCAGTACTACAAGCGTATCGCCTGCCTGGGGCATTCCGTCAAAGCCCGATACCTGTACGGGAGTAGAAGGTTTTGCTGTTTCAACACGATTCCCTCTCTCATCGTACATCGCTTTTACTTTTCCGCTAAAAACACCGGCAACAAAACTATCTCCCATCTTTAATGTGCCTTTCTGGACAAGTATCGAAGCCAGTATTCCTTTGCCTTTATCAAGCTCTGCTTCAACAACTGCACCGCGGGCATTTCTATGTGGATTCGCTTTCAGGTCGAGCAGCTCCGCTTCGAGCAAAATTTTCTCAAGGAGCTTATCTATATTCAAACCTTTCTTTGCAGCGATCTCAACCGATTGGTACTTGCCGCCCCATTCCTCCACAAGGATTCCTTTATCCGATAATTGAGTTTTAATTTTCAAAGGATCCGCATTGGGTTTATCAATCTTATTGATGGCAATAACGATAGGTACATTAGCTGCAAGAGAGTGATTGATCGCTTCTATGGTTTGCGGCATCACATTATCATCGGCAGCAACAACCAGCACAACTATGTCCGTTATTTGAGCACCCCTCGCCCTCATTGCAGTAAATGCTTCATGGCCGGGCGTATCAAGGAAAGTAATCAGCTTTCCGCTATCCAGACTGACCTGGTATGCCCCGATATGCTGTGTTATTCCACCTGCTTCCCCGGCAACTACATTGGTTTTCCTGATATAGTCGAGCAGCGAAGTTTTTCCGTGATCAACGTGTCCCATGATAGTTACAACGGGCGGTCTGGAAACAAGTGTCTCCGGGGGATCGTCAGTATCAGCAAGGAGATCCACTTCATATTCCTTATGGAAATCTACCTTGTATCCAAACTCATCGGCAAGCAGAACTATGAGATCTTTTTCAAGGCGCTGGTTTATGCTAATCATCATACCCAGCTCTAAGCTTTTTTGTATAAGAAGATTTACATCGATATTCATGAGTGATGCAAGTTCGGCTGTGGATAAAAATTCTGTTACCTGAAGTATACTCTGGCTACGGAGAAATTCTTCCTGCTGCTTCTGTTCCTGCTCTATCCTTTCTTTTCGTTTTCTCTTTCTCAGCTGGCTTCTTGAGGTTAGGGCGCCGACATCCTCTATCTTTGCCATCGTTTCTCTGATAGCTTCTTCTATTTCGATGTTCAACGCTTCATCATCATATTTTTTCCGTTTCTTCGCCTCTGCACCATCAGTATATTTCTGCTTTTTTATCTTATTCTTTCTTTCTATATCTCTTTTCTTTGCATCAAGTGATTCAGGAACGGGTATGGCTTCTATCTGCTTTTCTTTTGGAACCGGAATTCTTTCCTTCTCATCGTGCTGGGCCGGCTTTTTAAAGAAAGGTCTTTGCCTATAACCCTGCTGCGGTTTTTTCCGCTTTTTATAGTCTTCCTTAATTACTACTTTTTCGTACTTTCTTTCAGTTTTGCCCGCTTGTTTATCCGCTTTATCCTCATACCGGGGTCTTTGTTCTTCTTTATTTCGCTGGAATTGTGCAGGTTTTTCAGGTTCTCTTTTAGGTTTAAAAGGAGGTTTCCTTTCAGCAGGCACTGGAATCACCTTTTTTGCTGTAGGTTTCTCTGCAGGTATCTTAATCACCTTTTCTTTAGGTTTTTGTGCTTCTTCTTCTTTTCTTTTCTTTTCTGCTTCAAGTTGTCTGCGACGTTCTAATTCTTTTTCTTTCTCCAGTTCTTTCTCACGTTCGAGCTGTTCTTTCTTCATCTCGATCAGACGTCTCTTTTCATCAAGTTCTCTCTGAAGGTGAAGTTCCCTCTCCCTTTTTAGCTTCTCTTCAGCTTCCAGTTTTTCCTTTCTCTCTTCTTCTTCCTGAAGTTTCCTTTCCCTTTCCTTTTTTACATCCTCTTCAATCTCATTTATCTCTATAGTTTTATGTTTCTTCTTGAAATCGATCAGTTTCTGTTTATGCTTTACTGCTTCTTCGATATCTGACTTAAAATGCCCGAGGACTTTTCTGTATACAGTCTCATCAACTTTAGACATAATTCCGCTGACCTCGATCCCTATTCGCTTTAGATAATCGAGGACCTCAGTACTTTGCCTGTTGACTTCCTTAGCTATACTGAAGATACTTTTACTTTTTCCCTGTGCTGTATCGGTTTTCGTTTCGGGCATTAATTAAAATAAATAATAGATTAAAAATTAACTATTTTCTTCTCCAGCTGTTTCGTCATCAGCTGTTACCTCTTCGGTCGCTTGCATCTCCTCCTCTTTCTCTGGAGGCTGCTCTTTACGTTCCACATCAATTTCGAAGCCTGTGAGTTTAGATGCCAGTTTGATATTCTGGCCATTCTTGCCTATAATAAGTGATACCTGGTCATCATCGGCTACGATCTTAGCAGATTTATTTTCTTTATCCAGATAGATATCTTTAAGTTTTGCCGGTGCAAGAGCCCTTGCAATATATAAGCCTATATCATCAGAATAATTAATAACATCAATATTTTCATTGCATAACTCACGAACAATAGAATGTATTCTTATACCTTTCATGCCTACGCACGCACCAACAGCGTCTATCCTGTCATCGTATGAAAGCACTGAAACCTTTGCTCTTTCGCCCGGTTCGCGCGCTATCCCCTTGATTTCAATGATACCGTCGTATATCTCGGGAATCTCCAGTTCGAACAATTTCTTCAGAAATTCATCGCATGCACGGGAAACAACTATCAGAGGAGGACCGGAAGAACGCTTCTGAACTTCTTTTATATATACTCTCAGTGATTCTCCCTTTTTATATCTTTCCTTAGGTATCTGTTCACTTTTGGGAAATATGACTTCGTGACCATTATGTATGAGCAGTATATAGTTCGGCTTAAGCTGGTATATCTCTCCGACTATTATTTCTCCCGCAAGGTCCTTATAATCATTATAGACAATTTCCTTTTCAACTTCACGTATTTTCTGATTAAGGTTCTGCTTCAAATTCACAATATGCCTTCTGCCAAAGCTCACAAAGTCGAGCACTTCAACATAATCATCTCCTACGCCTAGCTCTTCGCCTGATCTGTCATTTGCTGCTTCGACGTCTATCTCTGTTTCAGGATCGGTTACCTGTTCAACAACTGTCTTGGTGAGATACATTTCGATATCACCCTTATCCATGTTGACTATCACGTCATAATTAGTATTTAGTCCATACTTTTTCTTTATCATCATCCCGAACACATCTTTGATAATGCTCTCGAGGACATCCCTGTCCATCTTTTTATCTTTAACCATTTGGGAAAATGATTCAACTATGTCAGATTTCATGCTTATTCCAAATAATTTAAATTTACAGAAAAAAAATGACGCTTTGAAGGAGCGTCATCATATTCTTGACCAAATTTTAACCAACGAATATACTTACTTTGTTGTTACAAATCAATACATATATTATATTTCTAAAGAAACGTAAGTTACCTGTTGATTACAAACTATTGTAATTAAAGAATTTACTATAACATAATAGGTATTTTCCCTCATATATTATTCTGAAGAACCTATTGTCAACTGATATCCCGCATATAATTGAGCTTTTACAGGACCCTGGACCCCTCTTCCAGCGGAAATAAGCAGATGATGTTTCTCAGTAAAATCGAATACTAAGCCTACATTAAACCTCGTCTCCGAGCTACCTGCAACATCCTGAGGGGTCATGTGATAAAGTTCCACCCCGATATTCAAATTTTTTGTAATCTGATTCTGTACCTGCCATCCCGTATACCACCAGTTTTTTTTCCCTTCACCAGGATTTATCCAATAACCGCCACCTCCATAAGTCATCCATTTCCCGAAGCTTTTTTGTATCCACACAGGAATATATAGCTGGACTTTGCCACTTCCCAAACCCTTATCCTGATTGCCGGTGGGCAGTTCGACAAGCGGGAAAGTTCCTATCATCGGTATTGATTTGCTTTCCTGCAGAAATCTGTATTTCATTCCGAGTTCGGCATCTCCAAACCCATATTTCTTGCTTCCCTCATTCGGAAAATAAAATCCCATTGGAGCTATTATATGAAGCTGTAGGTTTTCAACGGCTCCATAATTCACCTCTACATGAGGAAGAGTTCCTGACCACCCCGCATCATCGTGAATAGGACGAGATGACAGGTAGAACTCCCAATGATGTAATTCTACAGGTTCCGGGTCATCCGTATCATAGGGTGGGCCTGAGAGAGCAGGTTTTGTGCAAATAAATGCTATTACTATGAAGAGTGATTGTATTCCAAAATATGCTTTTGTCACGGTTAATGTAACTTATTAATTTAATTTTATAATTCTTCAACAAAATAAACATAGAACCACAGATTTTAGTTTACTAGATGCTTCTGAAGTTATACTTTTTAGTCAAAATGAGAGTAGTTTGATATGTAATTAACTCTGCGATATGAACTAGCTAAACTGAAAATTGTGTGTCATTAGATTTAATCTAAAAAGAAATCACCCCCTTAATCCTGCAATACATTTTTAACACTGCATCATTTTTACTATTTGCCTGACCGTATCGAAAGTAGAAACGGTGATCTTATGTGGCGGTATCTTTTTTCCGAGCCTCCTCTCTATAAATTGCTGGAGAGAAACCAGAGAATAAGGATCTATCAATCCGGTCAACAGTAATCTGCATTTGGCGTGATCTCGGTGCGTGGGTCATCCTGAAATTCTTATTGGATAAGTTCAATTAATTTTTCTTCCTTTTATTATTTCCTCTCGTTCTATGAGTTCGAGATAAAGGATAAAATATAAGAAATTATTAAATAAATCAAGAAAATATTGATACAATTAAACCTAATTATATTAAATTCTTTGAGAATTTAAAATATTTTGCACTTTTTTTTTAAAATTGTATTTAATTACTATCTTTCGTAAGTTTATTAACATTATCAAATATAAAATAGATAAAAAATGATAAAATTGAATAAATTTATACAATTAGTATTGATATCAGCTTTAAGTTTTACCGTTTTCGGATGCGGATACAATTCCCTCGTTCAAATGGATGAAAAAGTAAACCAGGCGTGGTCACAGGTTGAAAACCAGTACCAGCGCAGGGCAGACCTTATTCCTAATCTTGTCAAGACGGTTCAAGGATATGCGGATTTTGAGAAAGGTGTACTTGTTGAAGTAACTGAACTTCGTTCTAAAGTAGGGCAAATTAAGCTATCAGCAGATGATCTTGCAGACGAGGATAAGTTCAAAAAATTTCAGGAAGCTCAAGATCAGCTTTCGGGAGCTTTATCAAGACTTCTGGTTGTTGCAGAAAATTATCCCCAGCTAAAAGCAAATGAGAATTTCCTCCAGCTTCAGACTCAACTCGAAGGTACCGAGAACAGGATAGCTGTTGAGAGGAAGAAATTCAATGAAGCAGTCCAGGAATATAATACTTCTATAAGAAGTTTTCCAACTTTGATCACCGCAAAGATATTCGGATTTAAAGATAAGCAATATTTTAAATCTGTGCTTGGTACCGAAAAACCCCCGGACGTAAATTTTGATTTCAATAAGAAGGAAACAAAATAATTCCATGCAGGCAATAATAATGGCGGGCGGGTTTGGAACAAGGCTGCGTCCTTTAACTTGCAGCATACCTAAACCTATGGTTCCGTTATTGAATAAACCGATACTAGAACATAACATAAATTTGCTCAAGTCTCATGGAATTAAAGACCTGATTATAATTCTCTATTACCAGTCAGAAATTATAAATCAATATTTTAAAGATGGCAGAGCTTTTGGTGTAAATATACAATATGTAAAACCTGATGCTGATTACGGAACCGCTGGCGCAGTATACAGGGCAAAGGATTACATAAACGATACCTTCTTGATTATTAGCGGAGACGTAATCACTGATTTCGATTTGACCAAAGCTATATCTAATCATAAAAAGAATTGTTCGGAAGCAACACTTATTTTAACGCATTCAAAGAATCCACTTCAGTTTGGAATCGTACTGACAGATGAAGAAGGAAAGATACACAAGTTTTATGAAAAGCCTACATGGAGTGAAGTATTCAGCGATACTATAAACACGGGAATATATATTTTAGAAAAAGATGTACTTGATTTAATTCCTAAATCAGTACAGGCAGGAAGACATGGTATTGATTTTTCGAAAAATCTTTTTCCGTACATACTCAAGAACAATCTCCCGCTATATGGTGATATTGAAAACGGTTACTGGAAAGATATAGGCAGCCTTGATGATTATATCTCTGCAAATCTTGAAGCTCTGAAAGGAAAAATAAAATTTCCATCAATTAAAATCTTATCAAAAAGCGGAAATGTGATTTCTAAATCAGCTAAAGTATCCAGCACTGCAGAAATTACTAACTCTGTGATCGGTGATGAGTGTGAAATCGGACCGCATACTAAAATAAAAAATTCTGTATTGTGGGATAAGGTAAGCATCGAAGAGAGCTCAAGAATAACGGACACGGTTATATGCAGCAGGGTTAAAATAAGAAATAACACGGATATACATAAAAATGTTTTTATTGGTGAAGATGTCCGAATCGGGAGCAGTGCAATAATTCGATCGGGAGTGAAGATCTGGCCGAACAAGATAATCGACGGTAGCTCTGTTGTCTCTAAAAACGTAGTTTGGGAAGACAGATGGAAAGACTCGCTTTTCACCGACTCCAGGATCACAGGACTCGCTAATATCGAGATCACACCAGAGTTTGCTTCAAAAATCGGATTGATATTTGGAATATTTATAGGAAAAAGGTCCAGAATTGATGTTTCCCGTGATACCGACAATGTTTCCCGAATGATTAAAGGAGCACTCATTAGCGGATTAATGTCAAGCGGTATCCAGGTAATCGACCTGCAGACCACACCTATCCCGATCCTAAGACAGGAGCTGCGCTCTGGAAAAGGTTCAGGTGGTGTCTTTGTCAGAAAATCACCTTTTGACTCATCGAAATGCGATATCATATTTTTCGACTCAACGGGAAAGGACCTTTCATCCCAGATGACAAAGTCCATTGAACGGCTGTATTTTACGGAGGATATCCGGCCTGTTCCGTTTAATGAGATCGGGTCAGTTGTATTTCCCGAGCGGACTTACGAAAGCTATAAAGAACATTTTAATTCTAACATTAACAAAGATGTTATAAACAAACGCAGCTTTAAGATAGCAATAAACTATTCACACGGGATTACATCATCCATTTTTCCGGTTATTTTAGGGGATTTTAACCTTGATCTGGTTTCTCTTGATGCACATCTCGATCCATTGAGACAGATACGTTCACCTCTGGAATTCCAGTCTGCACTAAAACAATTGTCTTATATCGTGACATCTCTAAAATACGATGCGGGTTTTCTAATGGATGCAGGCGGCGAGAAAATTTTTATGGTTGATGATTCCGGAAAGATAATAAGTAATGAGAGATTCCTTTCAATCATAGTAAGTCTTTTCCTGAGTTTATATCCATCAACAAAAAAGATAGCAGTACCTATACAGGCATCCAGCGAAATTGATATCATTGGACAAAAATACGGTTCGGAAATAATCCGTGTAAAGGACTCCCACTTTGCAATGATGAGCTCAGCAGAGCTTCCCGGAGTAGGAATGGTCGGCGGAACAAAAGGCGGTGTGATATTTCCTGAGTTCATTCATTCGACCGATGGGATGTATGCCGTAATGAAAATCCTCGAGATGCTTGCAGCTTCAGGAAGATCGCTCAGCAAAATAGATAAAGACACCCCAAAATTGCATATGGTGAAGAACAATATTTTTTGTACAAAAGAGCAGAAGGGAAGAATAATGCGCCGCCTTGTAGAAGAAACAAGGAATTATAAAAGATTGCTGCTCGACGGGATAAAAATCTATTTTGAAGACTGCCAGTGGGTATTATGCATCCCCGACAGTGAGAGAGAGCTTTTCCATGTTAATGCTGAAGCTAAAAACCGCGCTACCGCAGAAGAACTCGTTAAAGACTTTACAAGCAGAATAAAGAAATTTCAAGAAAATTAAGTAAATGAATAGATTGCTTGAAAATACTTATAGGATCAGACAGAACTTAGTTCTTAGCAAAGCATACCCTTTCGGACTGGAACGAGAGAAAGAAATTAAGTATGTACCAAGAAATACAAAATTGCTTGCCTGGGGTATCTTCCTGATATTCTTCATCGATAACAGTACACTCGGGCTTTTACCACCTCAAGCATATATGTTGTATAGGAATGTACGTATATCTGATTTTTTAATGTATACTTTAATAATCTATTCGTTATTTCACACTGGTGAGTTTCGTGATCTTTTAAAAAACAAGGTATTTATATTGATTGAGCTCATGTTCTTTTACTACGGGTTACAGTTTATAGTTAGTGTAATTGTATATGGAACTAATCTTGTAGAATACTTTTTCCGCTTAAAGAATTTATGGGCATCTTTTCTTATTTTCCCCTACTTGCTGCTTTTCAAACGAGGGGGGCTGACTTATATGATAAAAATATTTTTACCTGTTGCGGTAATATCAAATGTCTTATACATCATTTCTGCTCTAACAGGGATAGCCTTTTTACCCGTAACCTACATAATAAAACAATATTTACCGGGGGGTTTAGAGGTGTACAGGGTTTACGGAGGGACATTCTTCGGAGAAATCTTCTTCATAGGGTTTATTTACCTCCTGATTACAAAAGGATTTAGATTTTCTTATTTAATACTCACTATCTTTTTTGCAATTCCTCAAATTCTTACATTTGGAAGAGGAACCTGGGCTACGCTTATTTTCCAAATACTCATTATACTCATGTGGAACTTGTTTAGAAATAGAAACATCAAGACAATTATCAGGCAACTGGTTATCATATCTGTATTATCGAGTGGACTTGTGTATTCCTTCACCTCATTTATACCAGAGTCTGAAAATTACATTGAAGCATTGAATACACGCGTAATACAGGGAGAGGAAGATTACACATATAAGGAAGGAACGTATGGCACGAGGTATATAAGCCGAGATATACTGATAGATTTATGGTTGAATTCTAATATATTATTTGGTATTGGTATGCACCCTTTCTGGGTAGAACAGAAGCCTGTAACCGAACAAGAGAGATTATATTACTGGGGATTTTGTGACCTGGGGTGGCCTGCTGTTTTAGCTGCGTACGGCCTTGTAGGATTTTTGCTGGCGGCAATTTTCCAGATCTATTTTATTATTATTAATTACAAAATTCTTAAAAGGATTTCAAATCCCGATATCCATGCATTTTTTGTACTTGCTTTATTTAGCTCATTAATATTTACTAGTCTATTTAATTTTAATTTCGTAATGATCTCACTGAGTGTTTACGGTCTTGGGGGTGTATATAGTTTTAGTGTAGCAATCACGATATATATGCACAATTTAATAAAAATAAAAGATAATGTTTAGTTTATTTCAAACAGTTAAGTTATAAAAATCGAACCTTGGATAAAGAAAAGAATATTAATAACTCAAGAAAATTCAATAATATTAAAAAGTTTATGAATTATTTGTTTAATACAAATTATTATAAAACTTAATTTAATTATAACGTCAGATACAAATATCTATAATTAATTACAATAATAGCTGATGCTTATAATTTTGTTTCATACTATCTTAGTTTATCTTGTGATATATTTCATACCCGGGTAAAACTCTATACAATACAAACTCCTTCTTAAGAAGATATATTAAATTACCAAGATTATCCCAGTTTCCTCCTGAAAAATCACCCTGTACAATTGTTTTTATGACCATCCATTCAACGCCACAAAATTTAATTTTTTCAAGAATTTCTTCGGGCTTATAAATATCCAGCATCCAATAATCAACAATAAACAAAGGGAATTTTGGAGTCCTTCCCAAAGCAAAATTGAGGGGATCTTCGGGCGGTATTAATATTATTGGTTCATTAACAGGGATTTCTTTATTCACAAAATTGATTAAATTATCCAGGTTAGGAACAAATTCACCCGGTACAGATAATCCCCGCAAATTAGGTGTCGTAGAATGGTAAATTTTCTCTTTGATTTCATATCCATATAACCAATGGTATTGATGATTGGATATTACAAACATCACAATCAAAAGAGCCAAAATAATAGAGTTTGTAATCATAAGTCTAACAAGAAGATGTGGATTTCTTCTAAAAACCGATTTAGATAGAACTAAAAATAATAATGCATATAACACCGAAAGTAATGGGCAGAGATCAACAGAATAAGCGGGATAACCGTGAGGTAGCCAGGTAACTATGACTACACCTACGACTGTAAATAAAAGCAGAATAAAAAATATGGAAACATCTTTGACTTTTACAAGAGCATAAAAAACAGTTATAATACAAACTATAATTGTAACCGGCCAAACTGTTGGGAATAATTCGTAGTATTTTGTATTCCCATAAAATACATTCCTCAGGGGAAACAAATATATAGGAGAAAGCATTAAAAAAAAGCAAATAAAATAAAGCCAAATATTCTTAAGCTTCAAATACTTCAAAACGACAGCGATTAATAACCAAAAAACCGATCTTCGCAAGAGAACGAAATTGAAATTATACTGTATGAAGCTTATTATCCCGGGTAAACGTAATTTTGCACTCTCGAAAGTGGAAAAAACAAAATTGCTAAAACCTGAGGTTACTGAGATATATGTGATAATAAGGAAAATAGCCAATATAGAACCAACAAAAAACCACAGATATTGTTTTATAGAAAGTTCACCCTTCTTAAAGAAAATAGTCACTATAAATGTTAGGTGAAGCATTGCTAAATAAACTAAACCCATGTTTTGTTTAAAAAAGACTGGTATAACGGAACATATACCCGCCAGGATTGAACATACTTTTGGGAATGATTTTTTATAACAATATAGTACAAGAAATAAAGAAAGCAGAATAAGGAAAAGACAGTCGATATCATAAAACGGAAATGAAATAATTCCATATCCGCCCGTAATTGAAACAGGAAGTGTAATTGCAAGATTTAACCATTTCCCGTTATTGAAGAAGAACAAGATCCGATAGGTTAAAAGATAAATTAAAAACGAAATCAGGCTACAATAAATAATTTGAGGATAAAGAGTAGACCCGAATACTTTCATAATAAATGCCTGTATTAAATATGTGCCGGGAGTTGTAAGTAATAAAAAATCCTTATAAGGTACCTCACCTATTGATATACGGTAAGAATTCTCAATAATAAAGCTAGAATCATAAAGAGGCCAAAATCTATTTGCCTGAAAAATAACTGTAGCAACTGGTAGTAAGGCAAATAAAAAGGAGATTTTGTGATTTTTGAAAGTGAAATCTTGCACCATAAAATATCACATAACCGATTGTAGAATCTTTATTTTCAATTCACAGAAATAGATTAAGATTGGGGTAGAAATCTTCAATGAAGATTAATTTTGTTTCAAAGTTCTATTATATCATTATAGACATAAACCTATCAAACTGAAAGCTTAACTTCAAGTCAAAATATTAATCTTTCGATATAATGATAACTATAATCTGCAACTGCTATTTATACAATATAAAAAGAATCAAAGATACTTGTTCTATGATTTCAGCAACCAATGAACCAGCAATAATAAATTATGCCATTTACTTTATTTAGTATTACCAAAGGTGAAAACTAAAGGACTTTAAAAATATCTAAATATCCGTATTTTATGTAAGAATCTTATTCATTAGTTTTACTAATTAACATAGTTAAGAAATTCGTATTGCTTTTATAATAATTGTATTAATTGATCTATTCAACTATGAATAGCGAGTTATATTCTTCAAGGAAATTTATGGCGTTGAACTCGAGTCAATTTCATCTATAACGAGCACAGGATTTCATAGTTCAACTTATTCGGATATTACTTATTAGGATTATTACTGACTAAATATTGAGAATTCTATAGCAATTATAACAAAAACCTAAAGTTTTCTTTGTAAAAACTGAACTTATAACAAATAAAATAAATCTCAAATAACAGTCAGGTGTATAACATGGATAAAATAAATTATTCTGTTGTTATTCCGGTTTTCAATTCAGAGGCAACTTTAAAAGAGTTATATCATAGAATAACAAGAGTGTTTGAAAATTTGGACAAATCTTATGAAGTAATTTTCGTTGAGGATTGCGGAACGGACAACAGCTGGCATGTTATAGAAAATCTGAAAGAGAATGATCCTTCACATATTATAGGTATTAAATTCTCCAAAAATGTAGGGCAACATAATGCCATACTTTGTGGTCTTAATTATGTTAGTGGAGAATTTGTAATTACTATTGATGATGATTTACAAAATTTACCGGAAGATATCCCCAAGCTAATAGACGAACGTGCTGCATCAAATTCTGAGCTGGTTTATGGATATTATCATGAAAAAAAACACAATATGCTTAGAAATTTAGGAAGTAATTTAATTCAATTGGTATTTAGAAATATTTTCAGAACGAAAGGTAAAATTACATCTTTTAGATTAATTGATTCCGAATTAGTAAAAAAAATAGTGTCTCATAAACAAAACTTTGTTTTTATAGACGGACTTCTGCACTGGTACACAAAATACATATCTTATACTTTTGTAGAACATGAAGAAAGAAAAATTGGAAGATCTGGATATAGTTTTAAAAAATTGGTTGCTTTATCTAATAATCTTATTTTCAATTTTACTACTTACCCTCTTAAGATTGTGATCTATCTAGGTATATTTTTTTCATGTATCAGCTTCTTCATAGGTTTTATTTTCATCTTCAGAAAATTCGTATATGATGTACCCATTGGATATACTTCTATCATCGTATCAATATTTTTTACCGCTGGTTTGATCTCATTAATCATAGGGGCTGTAGGAGAGTATATTATTAGAATATTTACTTTGCAAAATGATAAACCACAATTTTCGGTAAGAAAAATAATTTAGTAACCTGAAAAATGAAAACTATTTAAATAGATTTTCAAATTAACTTAATACTGATAAACTTTAATTTTTTTAATTGATACATAACAAATTCATTGCAAATTAAATAATGATGAAAAGATTCAAAATTCTTAAGTGGGATACGAATCTGTTTGGATACAATGTTGCACAGATGAATGCTGATAATAATTTTGCTCTTGAACCGGAAGCTTTGAGGAGATCGCTAATAAAAGATAGTATCAAACTCCTTTATATATTTATTGAGCTACCTAATAATTTGGTACAAAATAATATTGAAGCTGCCGGTGCTTTCAAAGTAGATGAAAAGGTTCTTTATCATAAAACTGTTAAAAATAATACTGTAGATGACATAACTCCGGATATTGAACCATATAATTCTTGTTCTGTAAATGATAACCTTCTTTCTTTAACATTCCAAAGCGGCATCTATTCAAGATTTTACACTGATAAAAATTTCAAGAATAACGAATTTGCAAGGCTTTATACTATATGGATTGAAAGATCAGTAAAAAAAGAAATTGCAGATGAAGTATTAGTGTATGCAGTTTCGGGCAGGGAATACGGTATGATAACCTTAAAAGTAGACAAGAATATAGGGATTATCGGACTTTTTGCTGTAGATGGTCAAATGAGAGGAAGGTCGATAGGTAAAAAACTTATAGTTGCAGCAGAAAAATATTTTTCAGATCGAGGGATCAAGGAGATTGAAGTTACTACCCAGAACGCTAATATTACTGCATGCAAGTTTTATGAATCCCGTGAATTCAAGGTTAAAAATATTAAAAATGTTTACCACTTCTGGTTATAAGATGAATATACCTTTCAATAAACCCTATCTTACAGGAAAAGAAATAGATTATCTATACAATGCAATTCAATCCGGGAAAATATCCGGAAACGGTACGTATACTCACAGATGCCATTCTTTCTTTACGGAAAAATATAATTTTAAAAATTGTTTTCTTACATCATCATGCACAGATGCGCTTGAAATGACGGCTATTCTAATTAATACTATGCCTGGAGATCAGATCATTATTCCTTCATATACTTTCGTCTCAACCGCAAACGCTTTTGTACTCCGAGGTGCTAAGATAATCTTTGCAGATAGTGAGAAAAATACTCCTAACATAGATGCAGACAAAATTGAAGAACTTATTACACATCGGACTAAGGCAATCGTTGTTGTTCATTACGGTGGTGTTGCATGCGATATGGATAAAATAATGAAAATTGCAAAAAATCATAAGCTTTTCGTAATCGAAGATGCTGCTCAATCAATTGATTCCTACTACAAAAATAGACCCTTGGGTTCTATAGGACATTTAGCAACATTTTCATTTCATGAAACAAAGAATATTATCTCAGGTGAGGGAGGAATGCTCGTAGTTAACGATAGGAAATTCAAAAGAAGAGCTGAAATAATTTGGGAGAAGGGTACGAATCGTGCCGCATTTTATAAAGGTGAGGTTGCAAAATATAGTTGGGTTGATATAGGGTCTTCTTTTCTGCCATCAGAAATCACAGCGGCATTTTTATTTGCACAATTGGAAAATTTAGAAAAAATACAAAAAAAACGCATTAATCTCTGGGAACATTACTACAGCAATCTAAAAGTACTCGAAGAGCAAAAATACATTAAATTACCTTATATCCCGGAATATGCTGCAAATAACGGCCACTTGTTTTATATTTTATGCAGGAATTTGAAGGAAAGAACTATGCTGATTAATTACCTGAAGAAACAGAATATTATGGCAGTTTTTCATTATCAATCATTGCATAGATCTCCTTTTTATTATAAAAAACACGATGGAAGAAAATTGCCTTTAGCTGACAATTATACCACCAAGCTTTTAAGGTTGCCACTTTATTATCAACTAGATGTAGAATCCGTTCAGTATATTTCTAATCGAATAAAGAAATTCTACGGTATATATTGAAGAACATGATAAATATTAATGACATAGCCAAAAATCTAGAACTTAAAGACGATGTCTGGTATTGTAAAACTCATTCATCTATTTCGTATCCAGAAGAAGGAAATGAACTCTGTTTTGAGATTGAAGAAAGCAGCTTCTGGTTTACTCATCGTAATACATGTATAGTTGAGGTGGTTAAAAAATTTCCTCCACCCTCTAATGTAATTTTTGATATAGGTGGTGGTAATGGTTACGTCTCACAAGCTTTAATCAAAAATGGTCTAAATGCTTTTCTAGTTGAGCCAGGTTCAACTGGAATAAAAAACGCAAAAAAAAGAGGACTTCGAAATCTGATATGCTCCAGACTAGAAGATGCAGGTTTTAGGCAAAAATCACTTCCTTCTATAGGTCTCTTTGATGTGATAGAGCATATAGAAGAAGATTATAAGTTTCTTGGGTTAGTCAGGGATTTGTTAGTACCAGCAGGTAAAATATATATAACTGTTCCAACTTATAAGTTTCTCTGGTCGGTAGATGATGCCACATCAGGACACTTCAGGCGCTATAGAAGAAATGAATTGGTACTGCAATTTGAAAATTTAGGGTTCAATATAGATTACTTTACTTACTTCTTTTCCATATTACCCCTCCCGATTTTTATGTTTCGTACAATACCTAGCAAGTTTATAAAAATAAAGCGTAAAGATTATACCGAAAACCTGCATCAACATATTATTCATCCTAAATTTATTAATGATTTTTTAATAAAGATTTGGCATATAGAACAAGATAGAATTAAAAAACAAAAATATATACCATTAGGAAGTAGTTGTATTATTGTTGCTACCATTTATTAATATGAAGATAAACATACCATATCTAAAATAATTCCTTTGATTTATAAACATTAAAAATCGAAATGGTTTGACTATTATTAAACTATTTACAGCGAAAACTGTATAACTTAAATAAAAAAATCAATATTTTTACGCAGTTTAGTTGATAATTGCATTAGAACTCGAATAATTTTATGAGAACCATAAATGTCACAAGAACATATTTACCTTCATTAACAGAATATCAGAAATATTTAAAAGTAATTTGGAAGAACAAATGGATTACTAATCATGGTCCTCTTGTTAAACAGCTTGAAAAAAAATTAATAAAACAAATGGGGGTAAAACACTTGTTCTTTGTGGCAAATGGTACAATAGCACTTCAAATAGCTATTAGGGCTCTAGAACTCAATAAAGAAATTATAACAACACCCTTTTCATATGTTGCCACGACATCAAGTATTGTTTGGGAAGGTTGCAAACCTATATTTGTTGACATAGATCAATCTACGCTCTGTATGGATCCTAATTTAATTCAGAAGAGTATCACTTCAGATACTCAAGCAATATTGGCTACACACGTTTATGGATACCCTTGTGATATAGAAGCAATCCAATCTATAGCACAAAGAAATAATCTTCGAGTAATTTATGATGCTGCTCATGGTTTCGGTGTAAGGTATAAAGGAAAATCACTTCTTTCATACGGAGATATTTCAACAGTAAGCTTCCACGCTACAAAGCTATTTCACACTGCTGAGGGAGGTGCAGTCGTTACAAACGACGATGATCTAGCACATAAAATCTCTTATCTTAGAAACTTCGGTCACAAAGGACAAGAAGATTTCTGGGGACTGGGGATAAACGGAAAGAATTCCGAACTGCATGCTGCCATAGGATTATGCATTCTACCGAAGATCAAAAACATTATCAACCAACGCAAAAAGGCATCTCACTATTATGATAAGTATTTAGAAGAATCCGGACTTATCCGTCAGACACTTAGAAAAGGTACTAATTACAATTACTCTTATTATCCAGTATTATTCAAATCAGAGGAACAGTTAATTGCTGTTCGTGATTCATTAAATAAACAAAATATCTTTCCCAGAAGATACTTTTACCCTTCATTAAATACTTTGAATTATATTAAACTGATAGAATGCCCGATAACAGATGATATCTCAAAAAGAGTTTTGTGCTTGCCGTTATATGCCGGGTTAAGTCAAAAGGATATCAGGTTAATAACAGAAATCATATTAAAAAATATATAATGCCCCATCTTAAAGGTAAAGAATTAAAGATTTTTAAACATGTAGGGAAAAACGTGCTTATTTCCTCAAAAGCATCTTTTTATAATCCGTCCAATATCTACATTGGAGACAATACAAGGATAGACGATTTTTGTGTATTGTCTGCCGGCACTGGTGGTATCCACATAGGTAATTATATCCACATCGCGGTTTTTTCCTCCCTGATCGGAAAAGGGAAAATTATTATAGAAGATTTTGCGAATATATCATCGAGGGTTTCTATATATAGTAGCAATGATGACTATTCCGGCAGATATATGACAAACCCTACAATAGTTGAAAAATTCACTAACGTAACACACGGTAGTGTCCTTATTGGAAAGCACGTTATAATCGGTTCGGGAAGTATAATCTTACCCAATATTACACTTGAAGAAGGCGTTTGCATTGGCGCTCTATCACTTGTAACTGGAAATTGCAAGGGCTTCAAAGTATATGCCGGAATACCAGCTAAAGAAATTAAACAAAGGTATAAAAACATGTTAAAACTCGAAAAAGAATTCTTAAAAACTATAAAATAATTAATGGAGAAAAAATTAATCACTGTTCTGATAGCTGTTTACATGAACGAGGGTTCTCTGCATCGAACCTACATTGAATTAAAAAGAATTCTCAATCAAATATCCGAGAAGTATTTATATGAGATAATATTTGTTAATGACGGCTCGACAGATAACTCCTTAAAGGAAATAAAATCTATAAAAGAAATCGACAAATGCGTTAGAGTTATCAATTTTACAAGAAATTTTGGACAGGTTGCAGCAATTCATGCCGGTTTTGATAATGCAAAGGGTGATATAATTGTTAATATCTCTGCGGATATGCAGGACCCCGTACAACTTATTTTGCAGATGCTAGAAAAATGGGAAGAGGGTTATATGATAGTAGCATGTGAGCGTTCAAGCAGAGAAGACAGCTTCATCTCTAAAATTACTTCAAAATTGTTCTATAGAATTATTAAGAAAAGTGAACACTATATGCCGGTAGGTGGTTTTGATTATTTTCTGCTCGACCGGTGTGTTTATGAAAATATCGCAAAGTCAAACCAACGAAATACATTTCTTCAGGGTGATATTTTATGGTTTGGTTATACTCCTTATTTTATACCTTACGAAAGGCAAAAAAGGTTACTCGGTAAGTCAATGTGGAATCTTTGGAAAAAAATAAAGTACTTTATCGACGGGGTTATATATACATCATACCTTCCTATCAGATTGATGTCATTCATAGGAATCATTACATCTTTGCTTGGGCTATGCTATGCCGTGATAGTGTTCATAGCCTGGTTATTGAACGAAACCCCATTTACCGGTTATGCTCCAATTATAATCACTTTACTAATTGTATCCGGTTTAATTATGATTATGCTCGGTATAATCGGTGAATATCTCTGGCGCACATACGACCAGGTTCGAGGAAGACCAAGGTATATAGTAAAAGAAGATTAATTAAGGTTTACTCCCTTAAGACTAATACCAGGGATGATTTAAATCTACAAAAGAATTTTATAATAATACTAATATCATTACTAAATTCCTTAATCCTTTAATAAATGTAAGTAGATAAACCAATAATATGC
The DNA here is from genome assembly GCA_049516635.1 of Ignavibacteria bacterium. Taxonomy (GTDB): domain Bacteria; phylum Bacteroidota; class Ignavibacteria; order Tepidaquicellales; family OLB5; genus JBEKSX01. The sequence continues at coordinate 80,308 of JBEKSX010000002.1, forward strand.
TATCTTAACATAATATGAACAATCGTTTTAAAATCTCAAAGAATTTATTATTGGTCATCAGCCTCCTCGTCGTTTTAATTTCTTTATTCCTACTATTCACCATTATAACCCCTGCAGATATTATCGGACATTTTTTAAATATTAAGATAAACAATACCGATAGGTTCAATGATACTATTTATAAAGTAAACCTAATTGGGGTTATTATCATTTTATTAACATTTATATATCTTGCTTTCAATGCAATACAAGCATTAACTAGAATAAAGAACTACCTCGTATACTTACTTCACAAGTCGTTAAGAGCTTTTAATATAAAATTATTATTCTTTTTATGTTTTTTTTACTACATTGTTATAACTGTAATAGGAATTGTTAATTATGATTTGGGAATAGATGAGGTATCATATATTGTATATGCAAAGAGTTTTTACCATTTCCTTCTTCCATATTGTACAACAAATGGAACAATGTTAGGCGGACAACTTTATCTAATAGACAACTTCGCAATGCTTCCATTCTATATCCTTTCTGCATTATTTTTTGTTTTCAACCCGAGTGAAGTATGGCAATATAAATTTTTTGTATCAATTCTCTCTTTTTTATCTATTTATGTTATTTGTTACATTTTGTTTAAAAGATATAACTTCAAATGGTCTGCATTTTTCCTATTCTTGCTTATTATCCAGCCCGGCTTCGGTTTTGTACAAACATCCTTCTTCGGTGAAATAGTAGAATGTGCATTCTTTTTCATGGCGGTTTATATCTGGCTAAAAAATGATGAAAAACAGCTGAACAAGATAGATATTGTTATTATTAGTTTATTATTTGCTCTCACTGCGCAAACAAAAATGCAAATATTGCCTTCACTCACAGCAGCTTTTGTTATTTTCTATTTTTATGATAGATCAAAAAAAAGCATCCCTATATTGTTCCTGACGATCTTATTTTATTTTGTTATCGCTTTTATAAGAACGATACCGGCATTAGTGTATCACATAAGTTCAATAGCATACATAATAAAGTACTGGTATCTTACAATTCTTTCTTCGGGCACAGACATTCTGACAAAAATTATTCAGATCCAATTATTCAATCATTTTTTCCCATTATTATTCTTCTCGATGATTTTTTACTTCGCTTATTTTATTATAAAAAAACCGTTTGAAAAATTTATTTATATTTTTACCTTAGTTTATTTTATCTGGTATATATTTTCATTCCCTTTTGTAACATACCGTCATCTCATCATAGGTTTAGTTCCGGCACTATTTCTAGCTACCTATACTTTGTTCGGCTTATCTGAGCTTTTGCAGGACAAAAAAATTTTCCACACTAACACTGCAAAGCTGGTTACAGTATTTTTTATTGCTTTGTTGTTAACATGGGGTTTCTCGGTTAATTTTATTTATGCGTATATAGGTTATAATGATGGGGTACAGTTTGATCTGGATGGCACAAAAAGCCTGTTTCTTCATTCTTTCACTCATGATGATACGCAAAAATTGTTTTACCGTGAAATTAAAAACAAAATCTCGGAAAATGACAGTATATATATAGGATCCGGCGGGCAATCGATGTTTCTTACCCAATTTTATCTTCCTGACAATCCAATATACGATTTTGACCATCTAAAACAAGCTCTTGAAAAATCAGACAACATTAAATATGTGATCATAGACAGGGTATCTTTTCCTCTGGGTATTGAAGAAGGCAGAAAGCTCCTTGATTCATTAAATGTAAATAAAATTCTTCTCCTAAAGGAAGGGGACTTCGAACTTTATTCAGTATATAGACCAAAATAGATTACTTTTAAGCATAACATAATTTTGTCGAAAGGCAGGCTAATTGAACTTAGCCGTACTCTAAGCTATATCACACTTCGATAAATATACTTACTCGACATTATTATGCAATTCCTTTATACCAACATCATCAATATTATAATATCTCCTCAGAATATAAAATATCACTGCCCCGGAGATAAACACAATCGATCCCTGTAAAAGATACATTTCATTAGACATCCATGGACCCAGGTTCATAAAATATTTTTGATCGGGAAATTTCTGATAACCTCCGTTCAGACCATGGCTAAACACAGGAATATTGAATATAAACCAGAATTTTGAAAATATAAGCGATATTATAAAAAATAAAACGACATGAATGGATTTGATATCGAATCTATTTATCACGATCATGGTCAAGATAATGAATACGGGTACTGCATTTATTATACGCCTTGATTCTGAGTTTATCCCAATTAGGATATAAAATAATACAAATAGTGCTATACCTAATCCATAAGAATGAATGGAACTTGAAATACTTTTCCAATAATAGATAGTTAATAACATAACGGGTCCAAAATATATTATATGTGAAAGCAAAAATATCAATGGCTGCGAAATAGAAATTAAAAGAGATGTCCCAACAAATGATTTAATATTTACCGACTTATTGGGATGCTGTAAAGAAACTAAAATAATTACAGAACAAAAAATGATAGCAGCAATTATAATGGTTTTTAACCTTATCTCTTTAAAATAGCTTTTTACTTTGAATAATCGGTTATCTTTTAATAAAGGGTTTAATGCAAGATATATGTAAGCAAGTAGGGAAATAATACTTACTACAATAAAAGATGAATTTATGGGGTTTTCACCCTGTCCAGTAACGATAAAAGCATATTTAGGGTATAGTATACAGAGGCACAACGAAAAAAAAGTCATTATTAGCAAGATTATTAACAGTTTGATCTTGTTTTTATCATACTTTACAACCTCGTTATGAATGGGAAATAATATCAATAAAATTGAAGGATATAAAAATGATGGCCAAGTAAAAGCACCGACAATGGTGGTTATAATAAGAGCAATTAAATTATTTTTTAAATACGAATAAAACTGAATTATACTTAAAGCAAATATAGTTGTATCTAATAACACAGGATAATAGAAATTATGCTTCAAAACCGCAAAATTCATAAATAATGCGGCGAAACCGAGCCACATGACCTTATTCTTAAATCTCAATTCCTCTGCAATTAGGCTATAAAAATATATACCGATAATTAGACAAACTAAATTAAAAATCTTGAAACCCCATAAAATATTTACATCAATTAAAGGTACTCTTATTAAATAAAAAATTAAATTTAGAAATGCGGGGACAAAAATTCTTTGGATGTAGTATTGATCTAATCCTGTTACAAAAACTTTTTCATAGAAATTCTGAGTAATTGATTTGTACACCACCCCATCCCAACCGAAACCAGGGACTGTCTCTCCATATATGAAGTACGATATTCCATATACAAGTATAATCCCCATCATTATCAAGGTGTTTGTTTTCAAAATTAAACGATGTTTCAAGAAGTGGAATATTGTCATAACAATATATTATGGTAATTTTATAAATTTACATTATTTTAATATTATATGAAAACCACTATTATCAGTGTAATAAATCCTGAAATAATTTGTGAAAAAGCGAGCAGATAATCTTTGAGGAGTAAAATATTCATCATGGTTTTCTTTCCTTTTATACTTACTTTGCAATTATTCTATAATTCTAATATTAATCTTTTACTAAATAATGATTTATTGTGAATAATAACTGTATTTTTTCTAACACATCTATTCATTAATTTAACAATTAGAATTAATGAAGAACAAAATTGGTATCGTACATTTTAACTATGGCACATTTGGAGGTGCGGAAAAACGGTATTCACTGCTATACCGGTATTTATTTGAGAAAAATGATGGTAATATTTACTATTTTATTAATTATCACTTTTACCAACAATTAAAAGACATCCTTCCGGATCTCCCTTTCACAAACGTACGGATAATAGACCTCCAAAGGAACATTAGAATTGATAAAAAAATCATTGATCCCTATGCACAAAAGTCTCTGATTACTGTTTCTCAGGATGATAATAAAGCAAAAATAATCAGGAAAATTTACTGGTACTATAAAAATCTGCTAAGGAACTATAGACTCTTTAGGCAATTGGAAATTTACCGTAAGAAATACAATATTAAAGTATTTTTTGGCGTTTTCAGCGGTGTTTTACCTTTGGTGTTCTATTTGAAACACCGCCCGAGAAAAGCTGCAATTATTTTTTCAGATATGGACAGCTGGTTTTCAAATGTTTATCCTGATATGAACAAAAACTGGTATAAAAAATATTACTCGTTTAATTATGCTCTTGAAAATAGT
>JBEKSX010000003.1:0-57525 GCA_049516635.1 Ignavibacteria bacterium
AATTTTGTAAAATAATATTAAATTATACTATTTACCTGAAAATTAGTTATTATATCAAATTATGTAGGGATTGTTCCCCGAACAATCCGCTATATTTAGGTTTGCTCGGGGAGCAAACCCTACAGCCATTGTTTCTTGTAAAATATTTCTAATAAATAGGGACATCGTTACAAAATCAACCAATTTCTAAATTATTGTTATTACATAATATAAAAACAGGATACCCCCCGGTAACTTAAACTTACCCAAGTTACTAAAAATTCACGGAATCGACATTTTTTGCCTGATCAAGTTAGGGTAACTTAAAATGAACAAGAAATACATGATATTGCGACAGGGTTTAATAAATTTTAGATTTTGTTAAAAGAACGGTTAAGAACCCCACTCGGCTAATGCCGTTTCTTCCCTTTCCCTCCTTCGGACGGGCAGGCTGCTAAGGGGAGTCAATACCTGAAAAATGCCCTAAAATCCCCGCAGAATTATGAATTTATCAAATATACTACATTAAACTGCATAATTCAAGGCAAAAATTTATATACACTGTGAAAAGCAGGGGATTTGAATAGAATTTATGAGCTAAAAGTATTCCGCGGGAGTTTGAGAAGGTACTTAAGAAATCATTTATAGCTTACAATAGTTACGTTTGCCGAATCTACATAATACCCGGTGAGCAAAGGATAGGAAAATGTTTTAAACTGCTCACCTGAGGGAATTATCGTATCAACCCATTGAACATTAATGATTGAATCAAGGTAAGATTGATTAAAATCAGTGGCTCTATAATCAAATCTCAGAACTATATTGGTAGCATTAGCCTGTCCGGAATTCTTTAATTTGACCTGAAAATCAACGCCCCAGCCGGTTATCCAGTTATGAGAAAAGAAATAAGTTACGCTTAAGACCGGTACTTTGGGAGGCGGGTTAGTTGGCGAAACAGTGTTATCTTTACAGGCTGTTAAAGTAACCAGAACAATAAAGACAAAGTAAAATATTTTTTTCATTATTTTCTTGAGTAGTTTCCCGATGCTCCAATTTGATCGTATTTTTAACGGGATAGACTAACTTAAAGGTATAATTTTATTATCTTATTTATTAAATATAAGATATTATTTCAGTACTTTAAATTTATTTAATTGACTGCGGGAGCGGAGGGGCTCAGGGGTAATGGGATACATCAATGTCCTTTCCGCCTGCCTGCTGCATGCAGGAGAGACTCTGACGGTATCGGAAACTTCAGAATCCTTTTAATGCGATACCCAAACCAATTTCAACACTAAGGATCAAGACTAACCCTGTAACTACAATGATTGTTTTTGCAACCTGCACTCTAGTCATTTCTATTTTGACGGACTTAATGTTTTTTAGTTCGATCACTCGTTCTTCGGATGATATTTTTTTCATATTATCAGTAAGGATAGTTGTATCTTTGTTCATGTATAATATGACATTAGGTATGCCTTTATAAATGATTTCGAACCCGGGGTTATTGTTCTTTAAAGAAATTTTTTCACCGTTCTTCATAACTACGCTCAGAATTTCGTAATCGGTCCTTGAGGGCAGTTGTGATTCATTTACATTTTCTATTTTGGTTGTGGTGCAGCCGCCAAGACACAATATGAAGCTGAAAAGTACTATACAAAGTACAGGCGTGAACCGGCGGTTTGAGGCAATTTTTTGAATAATATTATATTTGTTTGACATTTTTTACTCCTTAATAAATATGGTACTAAAATGCAGATACATGACAGCTCATTTGTCACGGCGGAGTAAAAGAGATGTAAAAAAAGTGTCAGAGAAGAAGGGGGAGGGGGATTAAGTAGCCCATAGCTGAAGCTATGGGTTACAATAAAAGTGGAAATGGATAACTATCAACTCTATGCACTCACACCGAATTCTCTCTCCACATGGCGTAGGATTTGATATCGTAAAAATCTATGGTTGCTTTCAGTACAAATCCCCATTTTTGGTAAAGGGGGACGTTGTCCGGGTTCGCGGTATCTATCACAATGCCCCACGAGGCAGGGTGGGATTCGCACTCATTTATCATGTACTCCGCTAGAGCTTTGCCTATGCCGTGCTTGCGGTATTCCTTCTTTACGGAGTGCTCGTTTCCGTAAAAATGCGGTACGGCGGGGTCATATTTTTTCAGCCGTGCGTATTCGCCGATGAGGTTAATCCTTTTGTCATTTGCTTTTGCCTGCATTTTCGCAATTGCATCGTTCATTTCATCGCTCCATCCGCGTGCATCGGGAGTGGTGTATATTATACAGCCGGCAAATATATCATCAATAAAAGCACCCTTCAATTTCAGGTTCAGTTTAGGGACGAGGTCATACACAACGAACTCATACATTATCTTAGTCAATCTCTTCCTCTGTTCTTCTTCGGGGAATGCGAAGAGGAAAAGAGGGTCATTAGAAAATCCCTGCGTGAAGATCTCTACCGCTTCGGGATAAAGTGAAGAGGGAATATCTTTTATTGTTATGGTTTGCAATGTTTTATTAAATCAAAAACATAATCCACTATGTAGTGATTGTTCCCCGAACAATCCGTTTTTATCGGTTCGCTCGGGGAGCGAACCCTACGGAATTGGATTCCCGCCTTCGGGATAAAGTTTTTATCGGTTCGCTCGGGGAGCGAACCCTACGGATGATAATTTACATAGCCCGAAATTACACAACCCCTGCCAGGCTGAGCCGGGCACCCCCCACGTCAAAGCCGGGTCTTCGACTTTTCTAAGGGGGATTAATATAGTTATCAGGACCTGTTTATCTCGTCCTTCAAACTATAGGGTTCAGGGACATCGAACTTGCCGTGGAAGACATTATTGTTGTTAATCTCCTCGATAATTATGGCATCGCTGGGGTGCAGAACGTCCTTTAATTTATCATAAATGACAGGGATAGAGTCCATAGTCTTTATGACCCATGTCCCGTCCAGGCAATGCCAGTTGATCTTGCTGTAACATTCATCCATCTTATCGTTCATTCTTTGACATGCTTCCGATTTGTTCTTCCGGGTATGTACCGCGTAGCGTACCAGGTAGGTTCTTCCAAGTGTAAAATTTGACATTTTTTACTCCTTGTTAAAATTGGTGATTTGAAGTCCGTTTAATTTAATGTTTAATTTTAACATATGCTGTCAAAATAATAATACATATCCGTGATATACGGAACACTTCATTCATTTATAAATATTCAACGGTTAATATATTAACTAAGCAGAACATTATTTTTTATTATCTATCATGCTCTCAAGTTCGATTTTTCTGATTCCAATAACTAATCCTTTATTTGGTCCCTTATCAGCAAAGATGAATGCATATAGACCGGGAATAATATTTTTGTTTTTCGTTTCGGCTTCTCTTGTTATTTGTAATTGTGACTTCAGCAAACCGGTAATATTACCAAAAGCAGATGTGACCAATTCTTCCAATTTAGAATCTCTTTTTTCGTTAAAATTGGTCAACTTCCAGCCATTTTCTAGAGTGATTGTATAATCAGTTGTCCCAAAACCTGATTTTACCGAGAAGGCATATTCTTCGTCCATTTTCGGCAGCCATATTATTCTATAATCAATGCTATCGCTTCCCTGTACTACCAATAAATAAGGATACGGGCGGTAGAACCTGATGCCTTCTTCGTCCTGATTCTCCTGTGTTATCCTCGTTACGTTTACTCCTGCACAGGAATATAGAAGTAATGCGCATGTTAGAACGATCAGTAATTTATTGAACATATATTTTCTCCTTTAGTTTAATTATTTAAAAGCAAGGGAATAGTCCCACGCATTATTAACAAGGTTCATCAAATTCGATGTGCTCTTTAACCGTCCAGGTCGGAGGATAACGTGCGGGTTAACAAGAATATCGGCATTTTCAAAAGACATGCTCACACTACTTTTTTATTTTCTTCGATAGGAACTCTATTTCAAAAAATGTACACTCCCCCGGTATCGCCGTTGCTGCCGACGCTAAGCCTCATGCCTTTATCCAGAAAATACCGGAGTATCTCTTTTGTATCTGAGTCTGAGCAGGTCTTCCAGTACTCCCAATAGAGTACCGGAGCATCTATGCTCTCGAGGAGTGCTCTTGTGGAATCAGGGTCATCGGTAACCCCGATGGTCCACAAAGCATAGCTTGTAGCGCCAACTTTTTGTTCGATGGCGTCAATAATGTTATTTTTCATCATCACATCTCCTTAATAACCGTCACTTACCGGACGGGTTCTAAATTTATTGTCTCCGTAAAAACGATAGTTTTTGGCGAGAGATCACGTAATATCCCTCGGCCTGTGTCGGTTTGCCCCAATCTCCACCCTGAAGATATGAATGATGGTGCAAATATAGTGTAAAATAAAATGAGATGTCAAGTACAGATTTTCCTTAAAATCATAAAATTTTGAGCGGGGTATTTGGGCTATCTGTTATATATTTAAGGAGGTTATGAAAACTCAAACTCATGAAAAAATGGGCATATTTTGTGTGTTTTAGGAGTAAAATTGGGTCAAATTAGCACCAAGGTAAATAAAAAACCTGTCAGATCATGGACCTGACAGGTTTTATTTGTTCCAAAATTGTGTTTTGGAACGATTAATAATATTGTTTACTTCACAAGGATCATTTTCTTAATGCTCGTATAATCCGGTGTCTCAAGCTTGTAGAAGTATATTCCGCTGGAGAAGTTCTTTGCATCGAATTCTGCGTTATACTTTCCGGCTGAATAATTTGTATTAAGTAAAGTCTGTACGAGCCTGCCGTTAATATCATACACGCTCAGTTTTACGATTCCTGCTTTTGCAAGATCAAACCTTATCTGTGTGGTCGGGTTGAACGGGTTCGGATAGTTCTGGTACAGTTTGAAATCTATCGGTACTTCGCTTCCGATAAGATTGATACCAGTGATAACCGTTAATGAAATTGTACGCATATGTATTGGTGTTCCGTTCGAACCTTTACCCAGCAGTGTAATTGTATAGGCTTGATTTGTTACTCCTCCCGATGTCTTTATTCTCATCCTGAGTGAATCAGGGTATGCGGTAAGTGAATCCTGAGAATTATAGTTTGACCTGTTGAGAAAGCTCAGAGTAATTGTACCTGTCGGGGGAATTGGCGATACCGTTGCCGTGAATTTTGCTTTATCTGTATATAGCTTCACAGAAGGAACGCTAACGAAGACGAATGAACTATCGTTTACACCGTTCATTGTGAGTGTACTCGGTCTTGTCAGCAGTGCAAAATCCGGGAAATATGAACCCATATTCTGGAAAGTGCAGTTCCTGCCGTCATACCATACAGCGAATCCGCATAACGGGTTGCCAACAATAGCATCGTAATCGCCCATGTAGCAGTTAGTATTGGGTGAACACCCCGGGCACGGATACGTCCAGTTCGCATTGGTTAACTTCTGGTTTGTCACGAAGCTCTGTCCGCCGTTTGTACTGTATGATGCGTAGACATCAACGCCGTAGGTAGAAGGATTGTTTCTAGTGTCATACCATTTTACATAAAGCTTGCCTGTGGTTTTTTCGCACCAGATCGCCGGGTACCACTGATCGCTTATTGTGGGATTTGCATTATCGTTAACTATGACTTCCGACGACCATGTTGCTCCGCCATCGGTTGAATACTGGCACTTGATATCCGGTTTATTACCGTTGCCTGCAGGTACGTTAGATGAATACACGCAATATAATCTTCCCCTGTAGGTTCCATAGCTGTTATCACATGCTATCATCGGATAGGGTCGTGTCCTTGCGTTGTTAATTACAAGCCTGCTTGCTGAATTCAAAGTTCCAACATAACCCGGTGAAATAGCGCCTGAGCTCATTACTTGCATTGATGCACCGCCGTCTGTAGAACGGAAGAAGTTGAATGTGGATGGTGCCGGATTGGAACCTGTAATAGACACAAAATATACGCTTCCGCCCTGTACAGCACCGTTTGGTGAAGGTCCGACACATATCATATTGCCGGGAGTTGTATTAGAAGTAGTATAAATTGTTGTCCACGATGCGCCGTGATCTGTGCTTCTGCAAAAACTGCAATTGGGTGACCAGGCAGAAGTGTAAAGATTATTAGCATAAGGTCCTCCCGTATAATCTGCAGCGATAGAATTCCTATCAGTGCCCGGACATGCATAAACGAATCCGCCCCATGTTTGTCCAAAGTTTGTTGATCTGGCTACGTAGTTGGCACTCACGAGTACACTGAAGAAAAGATTTCCCACGCTGTCATAAGCAGTCCATGGGTCACAGCATGTTCCACCCGGGTATGAAGCACCGGCTACGTTCCAGTTGAGACCATCTGTCGTGTACCAGATGCTGAGCGCTGAAGTGTTATTAACACCGAACATCATTTGCAAAGGGTTGTTCGGATTAACAGTCATGCCCTGTTCCGAATAGTTAGTACCGATCTGAAAATTATCGTATCCGTTCGCATCAGTAACGGTCATCGGCACCATATACTGAGGCGGTATAAAGGTATTCAGGTACTTCTTCGTAGGCAGATCGAACCTGTAATCGTTATCATTTAACGGTTGTGCCTGTAACAGCATTGTTCCTCCTAATGCCATTATCAGTAACAGTAAAATCCGCAGTGTTTTTGTCCTGTTTAAAAAAGTAAAAAATTTCATTGGATTTTAATTAAGTTATGAAAATATGGTTTATTAAATATTCTCTCTCGGATTCACTAAATATAACCGCACATTCCCAAATTTGCAATAGGTTAATTGATTCCGTGACGAAAGTGAGAGAAAATTTGAATTTATTTAACCAATATCATTTTTTTTATGCTCGAAAAAAGTAACTTTGAGTCGTTTTGGAGTGAAAAAACGCTCAGCCTGTAAAAATAAACTCCGCTTGAATATCTCTTCCCGTCGAAGGTAATCTCATGCTCACCCGGATCTTGAAGCTTATCAACGATAAGAGCGGAACCCCTTCCTGTAATATCAAATATATCAAGCGTCACGTAGCTTTTTTCATGTAAGCTGTAACGAATTTTAGTGGTGGGGTTAAAAGGATTCGGATAGTTCTGAGAAAGGGAAAATGTATTTGCAATGGATGATATCGGTCTGATACCGATCGGGTTATATACTCTAATTATAAAATTATCAGCAAAATTCCATTTATCAAGAGAATCCGGGATACCATTATTATTGGTGCTGTTGCCGTTAGCGTAGAGGGTGTCATACATAGGAGTCAGGGGAGCGGTGTATTTAAAGGTCCAATAGACCGTATCATTAACGAAGGGTTTGGGATATTTGTGCGAGAGCTCATTCGTTTGAGCTTTACGCTGAAGTATAGTATCTATAGGCAGCGTATCTATCACGCCCAGGTATGATGCTACATCCAATCCTCCGGTAATAGCGGGACCATGCGCCAGGTATAATTTGAATACTGCCGATTGACCTGCGGCAACGCTGTCGGGACCAACGAACCAAACACGTACGGAAGGTGATGGGTTGCCGCCTCCGTGGCAGATACATCCGATTGCGCCATCTCTTTTGGTCAAACCGAAAATACCATCATTGAATGATAATAGGCAGTTAATACCAATAGTGAGCGAAAGTATCATAGTAACCGAAACAGAAACTATTTTTTTCATACAATTATTTTTTAAAGACCGGGACTGCAGCCCCTTGTAAGTCACATATCACTTATTCAAAATGAACTTCTTCGTATCCAACCTGCTGCCGTCGGATATCAATGAATAGAAATACACACCGCTTGCAATATTATCTCCGGAAAAATTAACCGTGTATGTTCCCGGTGCCTGATCACCGTTCACGAGAGTCCTCACTTCGCGTCCCACTACATCATAGACTTTTATCTGAATGTAAGACAGCTTGCCGACATTATACTTTATGGTTGTACTCGGATTAAAAGGGTTCGGATAATTTTGCTTTAGCTCGAACTGTTTCGGTATTTCGCTCGATATTTGTGAAACAGCTGTAACCACGTTATAATTTACTATCAATTTGTAAACACCGTTGCCGTGCTGTATGAACAAATTGCCCCTGTCATAGAACAGCATGCCCGCTTCAGGTGAGCTAGGTGAATTGGATGAAGTGAAAGATGCTCCGCCATCGGTTGAAAAATAAATGGTAGACCCGTACGTACCGTAACCCATAACGGAAGGATCATCTTTAGCTATATCGCCTGCCCAGCAATTTCCTGTACCCGTCATTTGTGTAAAGTTCTGCCATTGATCTGTCGTTTTCCAGACACCTCCGGAGCTCCATGTAGTATGAATAGCAAGATTTTGATCATGCGCCGATATTCCTATCATGGGAATCTCCGAACCTGAAACGGTATGTATGAGTGTCCAGTTCATCCCGGCATCAGTGGATTTTAGGAATTGACCGCTGCCTGAGCCGGTAATACCGTCACCGCAGTACATAACATTAGAGTTACGATAGACCACGGCGAAATCGCATGGGCTGCTGAATACATGGGTGCTCCAGTTTGACCACGTTAGCCCGAAATCTGTTGAACGAAGCAGTATGCTGTTATCCGGACCAAGAAAAACAGTATCAGGATTGTTCTGGTTCATCTCCATCGGCATGCCGTATGAAGTCAGCTGACCCGGTCCCCACGTTATAGCCCAGTTCTGACCGTAGTCGGTGCTTCTGTATACATGTCCGCCTGCGCTTCCGACTGAAGCCAGCATCTTATTCGTATCATTGGGTGAAACATAAAAAGAATGTGCGGGAGATGAGGGCAGGGTACCAATCAATGTCCAGTTCTCGCCTTTGTTAAGACTCCGGTATATCTGGCTGCCCATTGCTATAAAGATACCGTTTTTATTATGCGGGTGCAGACAAAATCCGTTCCCTATGTTTCCAGAACCCGCTTGCTTCTGAGCCCATGAAAATGTAACTGTGGTGTTTTGAGGCAAAATCCATGTTGAACCTCCGTCGGTTGTTCGTATGACAGCATTATTAAGAGAGCTTACAGCCCATCCGTGATTACTGTCATAAAAATAGATAGAAACCAGATTAGCCATCATTGGGTTTGTCTGGAATAAAAATGTTGAGCCTCCATTGGTAGATTTCCTGATGAATCCTCCTCCGCCCACCGAGTAATATGTATTAGCATCCAGCATGAAAACAGATTCAATATCTGATTTTGTGTCGATGTAGTAATCTATGACACTCCACGAAGTGCCGTTATCGGTTGATCTTATTGCAATACCGTCTGCTGCCCCCGCAATTATTGTATTCGATTTTCTATTGATAGAAAGAAGATCTTTAGTTACAGGTGTAGTATATTGCAGCCAGTTTGTGCCTCCATTGGTTGTATAGAGAATGGTTCCTCCTGTCCCGCACGCTATGCCGTTTGTACTGCTTGAAAGTTTTATCGATTTTAAGCTGGAGGTTACAGGGGTAGTTTGAGGGCTCCAGTTTAAACCTCCGTTCGATGTTCTCAAAATAGAACCGTTATCGCCTGCGATCCAGCCGTTATTTGCATCTGTAAAAAATACTGAATTAAGGTTCATACTACCGGCTAAGAGGGTTTGATTGCTCCATGTAACACCGTTGTTAGACGAGAAATAAAACTGACCGCTGCTGCCTGTTATCCATATAGATTGATTCATTGCAAAGACACAGTTGAGATTGCTAAAACCAAGGGAATAACTGCTCCAGGTATTTCCCCCGTCTCCCGACCGGAATAAATTACCGCTCACTCCAACAGCTACAACATCGCTTCCATCCTTTGAGTAAACGCTATTGAAGCCCTGAGAGAATGTTATTGCAGATAGAGTAAACAGTGTAATAACTGTGCAAATTGATAAAATTTTTGCTATCATATTAAATGTTTTGATTTAGATATTTTGTAATATTATTGCTTAATTCATTAATTATTAATCCGGAATTGAAGAACTGGTTTACGTATAGATATACTCCCCTTATTGTTAATAAATAACATCATTTATGAATTTATAGTTCTATGCGAATTGCATATTTTACAGAATAATAAGCCTATTAATTTAGCTTTTTAATCATGCATTTGAGGAAGATATACTTCACTAACAGACGGGGCTATATACTGGCTTCTGCGCTTGACCTGCCCGATAAGGGTAACGCCGGAACGTTCGCAATGCTTGTGCCATGCTTTACCTGTACAAAGGACCTAAAAGCGATGGTGAATATCAGCTCGGCTTTGACCGATGAAGGTATTGCGGTTTTCAGGTTCGATTTCACGGGATTAGGAGAAAGTGAGGGAAATTTTACGGATATGAATTATTCGAAGATGCTGGAGGATATGGTGGATGCAGCGGAATATTTGAAGAATAATTTCGGCGAACCGAAACTGCTTGCCGGTCATTCTCTTGGCGGGTGTATTGTTCTGGAAACAGCTAATTCGATACCATCGGTCAAAGCTGTTGTTACAATAGCATCCCCTTCGGAGCCCTCGAATCTTTCCGGGAAGCTTCCGAAAACAAGGCAGAAAGCATTGCGTGATGGTATTGCTGAAACGGAAATCGGAGGTGTGAAATTTAAATTAACGAGGGATTTTTTTGAGGACATCGAGAGCCATCATCTTGAACCGTTCATAAGAAAATTAAAAAAGCCCCTTCTCGTAATGCATTCTCCGGCTGATACTTACGGCTCCATTGAGAACGGATTAAATATTTTTGAAACTGCGGGACAGCCTAAAAGCTTTATCTCACTGGATAATATAGATCATCTAATGCTGAATAAGGTTGATGCCCGCTATGTGGGAAAATTGATAGCGGTTTGGGCAAAGAAGTATTTATGATCAATAAGTCTTAAGCTCGCCTATCTCATTTTCGACAGCGGTTAATATCGCCCTGCATTTTACTGCTTCCATCATTTTATTGTGGTCTTTATACAACGGTCTGTCTTCTTCCAGATGTTCTACATACTGCCTTACAGTTCTATGGGCGGCTTGTGTTCCGTTGCCGAATTTGTACTGTCTGAAGTCGAGAGCCTGTGCCGCTGCTATGAACTCTATTCCGAGTATTCCGTAAGCATTGTCGAGTATTTGTCTTGTCTTAAGAGCTGTGTTCATACCCATACTGACAAAATCCTCCTGGTCTGCTGCCGCGGGTATGGATTGTATGGATGCGGGAACTGATAATATTCTCTGCTCCACTATCATCATATCTGCTGTGTACTGGCTGAGCATATGACCTGAGTACATTCCCGCACCTTTGGTCAGGAATGCAGGAAGTCCAACACTAAGCGCCGGGTTCATCAAACGGTTCAGCCGTCTTTCGGAAATAACGCACACCATAGTAATTGCTGCTCCGAGCATATCAAGAGGAACACTGATAGGGGAGCCCTGAAAATTAGCACCTGTTAGAACAATGCCGTCTTCCGCAAGGAAGATAGGGTTGTCCGCAACACCGTTAAGCTCAATCTCAATCTGTTCTCTCGTCCATCTCAGCTGGTCCCTTGCAGCGCCGATCACCTGCGGGGTCGAACGCATACTGTATGCATCCTGAACTTTAACTTTCACTTTTCCAAGGAGGTCCGAACCTTCAATGACCCTTTTAATATTTTCAGCGGAGGTAACTGCTCCCCGAAAGCCTCTTAATTTGTGCAGTCTTGCATCATAAGGTTTCATATTAGCCATTAATGCTTCCAGTGTCATTGCAGAGGCGATCTCTGCCTGTTTAAGCAGTCTTTCCGTTTCGTAAATCTGAATGCAAGCCATACCTGTCATAAGGTTGCTGCCGTTTATCGCTGCAAGCCCATCTCTTGCTTTAAGGCCGGGGATTTTTATACCGGCTTTTTCCATAGCGGTCTTTCCGGGCAATCTCTCGCCTTTATAAAATGCTTCACCTTCGCCTAAGAGCAGAAGAGCCATCTGGCTCATAGGGGCAAGGTCTCCGCTTGCACCAACACTGCCTTTGCTGCAGACTACGGGCGTAACTCCTTTATTAAGCATTTCTACCAATGTTTCGGTTATAACCGGTCTGCATCCGGAGTACCCTTTTGCGTGAACATTGACCCTGGAAAGCATCGCTGCCCGTATGTGTTCTATCGGTGCAGGTTCGCCGATGCCAGCCGCATGATTGTAGATAAGGTATTTTTGAAAGTCTTTTACCTGTTCGTCGGTAAGCACGATCTCGGAGAATTCGCCGATGCCCGTGTTGACACCGTACATTATCTCTCTTTGCTCTATTTTCTTTTCAATGAAAGACCTGCAATTTTTTAATCTTTCAATAGCTTCCGGGTGCAGTTCTACTTTCTCGTTATTGAGAGCAACGTTATATACATCCTCTATAGTTAAATTATTTCCTGTGATAATTACTGGCATATTTACTTTCTGTTATTTATTAATCTGTGAGTATTCACAAATATAACAACTGCAAAATTTTAATTAAATGACTAAGGGATGAAATGATGTATGAATGTATAAATATCGTACTAATATTAATCCGTAGTACTAATTCGAGTTAATATGATACCCGTTTTTATTGTTGGGTGTTGGTTCCATTTCAGAAATTTTTTCGAGAAGCCAGCCGCGGAAAGAAAGCAATTTTGTGGACGAGATCTCTTCTTTCAGTTCATCGAGGGCCATCGTTTCAGTCTTTGTTTTTATTTTTATGAGCTTACCTGTAAAACCTATAAAGTTGTAGTACTGCTCGTAAAGATCTTCAGGTATTTGTTTTGTTTTGGAAAGAAAATGTTTATATGAATCAATTATTGATAAGGCAGGTTCGATATCATCAAGATCATAATAGATCCTTAATAGGATGTTCTTGATCCTTGTCATGTAGAAAAAGTCTTCACTCTTTACTTTAGCAAGACAATTAAGAGCGATATTATAGAATTTCGATCTTTGTCCGGGATTTTCCCTGCCTTTTACAAAGTTCAGGTCGGCGTAACTGTAAAGGAATGCATTATTCCGCTGATCAGGAGGGATCCTGTTTTTATATTCATGGATGAAATTTTCCGCCCAGATCAATTCTTTTTCAAGCAGGCCGGCTGAGATAAGATTTATATAAGTGTGCGCGCTCATTTGTCCGTCCTTCATGTAGAATATACCGTCGCTGAGCATATCATTCAACAGCTTGAAGCTCTTCATTCCGTAACTTTTATTTCCCTCGGCTCTTTTTTGCTTATAATAATTGTAAAGCTCAAGCATGAAGTTACGGTAATCGTTCTTGCTCAGATAAGTCTTATTAGTATTCACCAACGTTTCAAGTTCCTCTTCGAAAGGCCCTTCCTGCGGGTTCCAGTAAAGCAAGAGAAACCTGTGCAAAATATCTATCAATAATATTTCCTTATATTCCTTTTTGTGCCTCGAGATGTGATCCATGATCTCATCAAAAAAGAAATACCGGTATTCAAATTTGATAAGACCTTCGGTATTGGACATATCGAAGTATTCCTTCAGCATCGTGATGAAGAAATGATACATAAAATTGATAACGGCATTTTTTTTCTGGATAAATAATGGTTGTGATTTACCGATAGGAGTTCTTGAAGAATAAAATTCAAATTTTATGTTCTCGAGTATGTTGCGTTTAAGATAATAACTTTCATCTTTTACTTTTTCCTGCTCAAGCAGCTTAAAAGCCCGCTCAAGATATTTTTCGAAGAATTTATCAAGATTCCTTATGCTGTATTGATTCAGCAGCCGCTTATCGTATTCGGAAGAATCCCGTCTGAAGTCGGAATATACAAGGAAGTCTTCGGCAAGCGAGATCATTTCCGAGTATAGATTGTGTAAATATCCGGGATTATATTTTCGGCCGGGGTAAAGTTTTTCAGCGATAGCTTCTGGTTTTAATGAATATGATTTGAATTTGGGATAATATTTTCTAAAAATGTCATACAGTTGATCGATCTTACGGTTTGAATTGAGGTAGGGTGAGGCAACAAATTTTCCGAATTCTTTAAACTCATCGGCTGAAAATGATTTCAATATCTGAATTAACTTTGTGTTAATCACTTATTTTATATGAATTTCAGTCCAAAATATGCGTAAAATATCATGAGTTTGTATTTTCAAAATAATTAAAAAATGTTTAAAAATCAATTTTAAACTCAATATTTTTATGATATAGTGATTTTTGCACCTTTAAAAAAGTGTGAAAACTAAGATAATTTGTCTTTGACATCAGGGGCAGAAATATATATTTTGGTAGTGTAATTATTGAAATACCGAGGAGGCAAATTTAAAGAAATACAATTCAGCGAGCTAAAGTTCAAATTCAATTTAGGAGAAGAAAGATGTCTTTTTATGTAAAAAATTTTATAGCGGGAACAAAGAGCGAATAATTTGACTCTGGAACGGCAATTATTTCTCTTTTTTCTTACCCGCTCCTTTATAATTAATTAATTTATTGAAAAAATAAAAAGGAATATTCAATGCCTACTTTAAAAAAATTCGTCTGCTTTGGCTTTAATCCGGATGTTGGTCCGACATGTCCGTGTATTGTAATTCACGAAGAAGGACCCATAATAGATGTAGTAGTATATCACGAGGTTAAAGAACATGAAGAAACGGACACCCCACAGTTAAGGAAAAGAATTGCAAGTTATCTGGTCAATGCAGACTAATTAGCACAGATTCATTGTTGATTTTTTTGTCCTGATTCATAAGTCAGAGACAGTGAAAATGATATTCGATTTCAGGTGAGAGTATTGTTGCCGGTTTAATTTTATCAGATTATCATTTATCCGCAACGAACATAAAATATTAAAAAAATTTTGAAGGTGGTAAATGAAATGAATTCGGGTAACATTCTTCAAAAAATAAAATATAAAATTCAACGGAACCCGATGTACGGATGGGAATTTAAACATGCGGGTTCGGAGCACGTAATTAAGTATGATTCTGATCATAACTCTCTTCGTATTTATGCAGAGAGTTATTGCAGAACCCACAGATGCGACCTTGCGATATATAATTACATAGGTGAAGTGGAGGATCTTATTACGTTCGAGGGATTAAAGATCGATTCCTTCGGTTAATAAAATTACTGATACTGGACTGAATAGTCGGCCTGTTTTCGAAAGCCGGATTCCCGCAGTCGTGCTGAAAACGGGATCGCTCTTCCGATCATTGCTTCTGAATTAAATAAAATTCATTTAAACGGAGGTCAGATAACGTGGATACTTTTGAAAATATTTATCAGCCGTCAAATTCCAAAGACGGTTTATTTGTAAGAGCTTACAGAGGTGACGGTATGGTATTGCTTGCCTTTGATGTTTCGGGGAAACCCACAAATAATTTTGCAGGATTTTCCGTCAAGTGTTTTCCTCCCCAGGGCGAGCCGTATCTCCTGAAGAACAGGTTAAGCTTCGAACAGAAGATCACTTCGAAAACGAAACCCGAAAACAGGATCTGGACACCTTCAGATAAAGCTCCATTTCAGAAATACCGCTGGCTTGATGTCCCGTCTGATCTTCATCCAGGAAAGTATAGGTATGAGGTAGGAGCTGTGTATTTCAAAAATAATAACGATCTTCAGAGCGGGGAAACCGTAGATGTAGAGATTGACATGTCACATATTAAACATGATAATTTTGATATCGGATTTACAAGAGGTTACATTTCTTCACAGGCATATAAAGATAAGTTTAACAACGAACCGATAGTACCTAAGAATAAAACCGTGGATTTCGATACCGATCCATATAGGGATAAATACGAATGGCTGGGTTTCAATGCACGAAAGATGATATTTGAATTTCTTGAGGAATGCAAAGGCGATGACATGACGGTTGATGCTTTTGTATATGATTTTGATGAGCCTGATATTATAAGGTCTCTAGCAGCCTTAGGACCCAGGTTAAGAATTATTATGGACAATGCCAAACTTCATACTGACCCCAAAAAAAGTTTGGAGCTGAAAGCGAAAAAAATTCTTATTGAATCCGCCGGTGAAAAGAACTTGGTTACAGGTCACTTCTTGCGTTTTTCGCACGATAAAGTGTTCGTATTGAAGAAAAACGGACATCCGGTGAAGGTACTGACAGGTTCCGCAAATTTTTCAATAAGGGGCTTATATGTTCAGGCAAATAACGTAATAGTTATCAATGACGAATACGTAGCGTCTTTATACGAAATCGCTTTTGAACAGGCTTTTACTGACATGAAAGCCTTTAAAAGTTCCAGTATTTCAAGCAAGTGGTATGAAGTACGCCGGCCTGACCTGCCTCCTTTTATGGTGAGCTTTGCTCCTCATAAGAATGCCAATATTTCGCTGAAAACAGCAGCAGAAGAAATTAAGAAAGCTAATGATTCTGTAATGTATGCTATCATGGAAGTTAGCGGAAGCGGGAGTGTGCTGGATCAGATCAGGAACCTGGCAAAAAGGAAGAACATATTTACTTATGGTATTTCTCAGAGCACAAACGGAATAAAATTCTATAAAACTGGAAAGATGAACGGAATATTCACGGGTTTTGCATTTCTTAGTGAAAAGGTACCTCAACCGTTCCGAGCTGAGTGGGGGGGTGGTCCGGGTATGGTTATCCATCATAAATTTATAGTAATTGATTTTAATTCGACAGGCCCGGTGGTCTTTACCGGCTCATCTAACCTGGCAAAAGGGGGTGAAGAGAACAACGGGGATAATCTGCTAGCCATCTATGACAGAAGAATCGCAACAGCTTATGGGGTAGAAGCTATGCGTCTCGTAGATCATTATAATTTCCGTTCTGTGATGAAAAAAGCTACCAGTTCCAAACCCTTAACGCTGACACGAGGTATATGGTGGGAAAAGTATTATGATCCATCCAATATTAACTGTAATGAAAGGATAATGCTTAGAAAGGGATAAGTTCTACGGAAAAATTTAATTTTCAGCATTTACCTGAATATTTTCGGGAAACCATATTAATTTTTTAATTTTATTAGTTCTGAATAATCACTATATTAAATACAGTTATTGACAGTTTTTTATTTTTTTTGTAATATTATATCGGTAATTGAAATATTTAGCTATTTCCTTACCTATCTTTACTAAATCGGGGTATAAAATCATAAAAAGAAGTAGAACAATGAGAAATCTGTAAATTTCGGGAGAGTACTGATGTCAAAAGCCAGAATCTTAATAGTAGAAGATGATAAAATAATTGCCATGGAGATTAAAGACAGGCTGGAGAATTTTGGCTACGAAGTTCCCGCCGTTGTCTTTACCGGAGAGCAAGCAATTTCAAAAGCTACCGAATTACTGCCCAATCTGGTCCTGATGGATATTCATTTAAAGGGGGATATGGATGGAATAGAAGTTGCGGATAAAATTCATTCGCTGCTTGATATTCCAGTAATATACCTTACCGCCTATGCGGATGAAAATACGCTCCAGCGAGCAAAGATCACCGAACCTTACGGTTATATTGTCAAACCTCTTGAAGAACGTGAACTGCATTCGACCATCGAGATCACACTTTACAAACACCAGATCGAACGGAAACTGAAAGAAAGCGAAGAAAATTACCGTGCTATCGTAGAGACCTACGACGGATTTATCTATGTTAATACTCCCGATTATGCAGTGAAGTTCATGAATAAAAAGATGATAGATCATATAGGATATGATGCAACAGGTGAGACCTGCTACAAATCTCTTTATTCACAGGAAGCGGTTTGCCTTTGGTGTGCAAATAAATCCGTTTTTGAAGGTCAAACGGTAAAGTTCGAAAGACAAAATGAAAGGGACAAACGCTGGTATTACGAAGTAAGTACACCCATAAATCATCCGGACGGATTCATTTACAAGCAGTCGATGATACAGGATATTACCGAGCGTAAAACCTCGGAAGAGAAATTAATATGGGATGAATCGCTCCTTCGTCACATGACGAACAGTTCACCTCTCGGATTCTATGCAGTCGATGAAAGATCGGGCAGTATAATATATTATAATTATCGGTTCGTTGAATTGTGGCATATCAGCAGAGAAACTGTCAGAAAAATGACCGAAGGGAAGATAAACGATTTCAGCCTCAGAGAAAAGTTATTTCAACAGGTCAAAAATTTAACTCATTTCAAGGATTCATTTGTACAGTTCCAAAATATTGATAACATGGCAAGGTTCGAAGACGAGATAAATCTAATTGACGGCAGAGTGATCAGACGCTTTACGACACAGCTGCGTGGTAAAAACGACCGCTACCTGGGGAGACTCTTTATCTTTGAAGATATTACACAAAGGAAGCTCTATGAATCTCTCCTGCAGAGCGAAGAACAATACCGTTCGCTTATCGAACAGGCTTCCGATGCCATTGCGGTATCGGACACCGAAGCCAATTTTATCCTGGTAAATACAAAGCTCTCTCAATTGCTCGGGTATACAAGAGAAGAACTCCTTGGAATGAACTTTAGAAATCTCATTGACCCTCAGGATCTTGAAAGGAGAGCTTTGAACATCAGCGGATTGTATGAAGGGAAAAGCACGATGATCGAACTCAAGCTGCGAACTAAGAACGGGAGCACTGTTCACGTCGAGATCAACTCGAAAATGTTTGCAAAAGACAGGGTGCACTCGATTATTCGTGACATCTCTGTTCGAAAGAAGCAGGAGGAAGAGCTTAAGAAAGCCATAATCGATGAAATATACGAAAAGCTTTTCACAAAGCTTCACGCTTTCAGACATGGCGAAAATTCAGCAATGAACCTGAACAGGCTTTCGCTCTATTCGAAAAACCTCGAGACTATATGGAAAAGCGAGGATGGAAATAGATATGACGAAGAATTGCAAAAAAGAGCAGGAGATGAATTAACTGTAATAAGACAATCGGCATTTGACAGGTTAGCAAATACAGTAACCGAATACAGAGAAATCATTGCCCCGCAGATCAAGCAAATAGCTCATCTTCTGGGAGTGATAGAAAGTGAATTTGACAGTCTCATCATTCAAAAGGAATTTAATTTATCAAGTATTGAAATAATAACAGCTTCAGACAGTCTTATCAGAGTGTTTGATGAAATATTAAATATGATAAAAGAAGGGAATTATGCAGAAGATTTAGCTCGGAAAGTTAGGGAGGTTACGGATAATATCAAGATCATCAAGAACAGCATTCGTGATACCTCCAAGCTGCTCGAAACAAATTTCTCGACCGAAATAGTAAGAATATCAAGAACGCTTTTGCAAAAATACCAAAAATCTACTTCTGCCATTAATTTTAATCTCACGTATTCTTCGGAAGATCTCAAAGCGATAATTAATCCGATTGATTATCAGGAGGTTCTAACAGTCTTAATAGATAATGCCGTAGACTCGCTTTTAAAAGAGCCAAACGAGAATAAGAGGTATCTAAAATTGGACATATCACGTATTGATAATTTGATAAGGATCCAGGTTGAAAATAACGGGGAGAAAATTGATGAATTATCAAGGAAATTGATGTTTACAGAGAAATTTTCTACCAAAGGCGACGGCAGAGGATTTGGTCTAAGCTTTGCGAAAAAATCCATTGAAAAATATGGAGGCAAAATATTTCTTGACAATAGCTTTGAGGATGGGGCTCGTTTCATAATCGAATTGTTAGTTAATTAACTGTGATTATATAGTATAAGGAATGAGAATATAATTAATATGAGAAAACAGATAAAAAGGAGGAATCAGGGTTATGGAAAAGTTACTTGTCATTGATGACAATCTTTCTTTTTTAGATGATGTTGAAGTATTGCTCGGAAAGAAATTCCAGGTGATCAAAGCTTCGACTGCGGGGAAAGGACTTGATATACTTGCTTCGGAACGGATTTCAGTAGTTCTGCTGGACCTTCAGCTTACGGATATGTTCGGTCTTGAAGTCCTGCAGAAGATACATAATGAGATCGATTCTTACCTTCCTGTAATAATAATAACCGAACACGACGAAATAGAATATGTTGTCAAGGCAATGAAATACGGTGCATACGATTTTATTGCAAAGGATTTTAACCTCGAGTTGCTCTCTTCAAAGATAATGAAAGCGCTGGAAAGGCGTGAACTTGAGATAAGCATCCAGGAACTGCAAAACACCTTCTCGGAACATCAGAATAAATTTATTTTTTCCTGCGAAGAGATGAAGAAGCTCAATTATGAGATCACACGCCTGGCAAACCTGAGCTTTGACATACTTCTGACGGGTGAAACTGGATCGGGCAAAGATCTTGTGGCAACAGAAATTTATTCCCGAAGCAAAAGAAAAGATAAACCGTTTATATCGGTGCCGATAAGAAGCTTGAGTGAGACCATAATCGAATCCGAATTATTCGGGCACGAGAAAGGTGCATTTTCAGGTGCCGATAAAATGAAGATAGGAAAGTTTGAAGCTGCGAATAAAGGTACAATATACATACCCGAGATCTCATCTCTACCTGAATCTATCCAGTTGAAGCTGCTCTATTTTATGCAATATAAAGCAATATCGAGGGTAGGTCAGGATCCTCAAAAAGGTGAAATAAAACTCGATTTAAGGTTGATCATGGCAACTAACGATGATCTGCAGGAGCTTGTAGAAAAAGGGAAGATAAGAGAAGATTTCTATCATAGAATCACGGGCTTAACACTTAATGTACCCCCGCTTCGTGAAAGAAAAGATGATATCGAACATCTTGCAAATTATTTTTTAAATAAATATTCACAGTTCATATACGGCAGGAGATGTGAATTTGATCCGAAAGTGATCGAAGCATTTAAGAAATCCAAATGGCCTGGTAATGTGAGAGAATTATCCAATATTATAAAGAATGTGCTTGCGTATACAGATTCCCCCGTATTGACATTGGATCATTTCCCCACACTGGATCTGAATGAAGATAAATCTCACCAGGCTTATGCACATCTAAAAGCTGATGACAATAATTTTCCTGATTACAAATCTGCAGATCTGGAATTCAAGCGTGCATATTTCCAGGAGTTATGGCAGAGATCAGGCGAAAAGGTAAGTATGGCAGCAAAAATTGCAGGGTTAACACCTCAGGGATTAAGAAAGATACTCAATGCGTTAAAGCTAAATTAGATAAGAAAGGAAACAAATGTTTACGGAAACAACAGTTTCCATTCCGAAATGCGGGTTTCTTAATTTTTGAATATTTTTCATCAAATATGGAAAATTCAAGGTTTTTAAACCTTTTTTTTGGCATAGAATTAGTGTAATGATATGTCAATTGAGATAGAAAAAATGGCAAATCAGAAATTTAACCATACCAGGGTGAAAACAGTCAAGACGTGTTATAAACTATGCCCATCATGCGGTAATTTTTCGATTAACACAGGGCATGATATTTTTTGCATAGTGTGCGGTGAAAAGCTGATAGAGGAATGTCCAAATTGCAAAGAGCCAATAATCTATCCCACAGCGAAATACTGTCCGGTTTGCGGAGTGAATTTCAGCAAAAAAATTATATACGAGAGAAAATAAAGAGTTTTGATAATATGTTCTCAATACGATAATTATCGTTCTTAGCACCGCAGGTGGTTTACCTTTGCAATCTTCAGGGTGGAGGTATAAACATCTAGCTAATTCTAGAAAATCGTAGTAGTTAAGCTGGCAATGTCCTGAAAATAAACTTATAGGCATTGCGAATTGATGCGGATTATTTATTGAACATGTAAATATTAAATCTACGAAAGGGGTAGTTGTATGTTTTTTAAACAATATTCTTTATTGTTTCTTATGCTTATTGTTAATTTAGCTGCAGCATCCTATGCGTTCATATTTGATACAGGTCAAGACAATGGCATTTTAAATCCTTATGCAGGTGAATGTTATTTGTCTGGATCTGTTTCTCCCGGTCAGGGTCAGGGGAGCATTAAAAATCACGGGGTATTATTATCAGCTACGTGGTATCCTATATCCAATATTCCATACCCTACCTATTATGGCGGGGGAGTATGTTATCAAAGAAACGATACAGGGTGGATATACGTGATAGGAGGAAATGGCACAGGAACAGGTACAAATAGAGCTTTGCGATATAATGCCAATACTAATGTTTGGCAGAGTCTCCAGGATCTTCCGGCACCTTTGCGTGGGATCGGGACTGCAGTGATAAAAGATTCGATCTATAGCTTCGGGGGTATTAGTCCCTCCGGCACGTATACAAACGCTTTATATCTATACAGCATTACGGATAATAGCTGGAGTTCGAGGAAGAATCTACCTGTCTTAATGGGATATTCAAAAGGTGTAGGATTTGAAGACAGTTTGATCTATACAGCAGGTGGAAGCAACGGCACCATTGCATACAATAATGTCTTTCTCTACAATGCCAATTCGGATACATGGCGAGCGGCAACTCCTTTACCTTCACCGAGAGTGGGAGGTGCATTTTCGAGGTCTGGGGATACTCTGGTTTATATTGGCGGAGCTGAGCCGAGTGGCGCAATTTACAATACTACCTTTAAAGGAGTAATTAGCAGAACGGACCGAAGTATTATACAGTGGACAACAGGTACAGCTTTTCCTGCGGGACCTATGTTTAGAATGGATGCACAACCATGGGGATGTAAAGGAATAATTATCACAGGAGGCAGCTCTCAGGTCTTGTTTACAAGTGTTTCTAATGCATGTTATTCATATAGTCCGGGTTTAAATTCATGGGCACAGCAGCCTAATAAGCCCACATCGTGGACATGCGGACAAAGCGGAACGTTCTACAGGCAGGATGGAACCTGGGAATTAGTGTGTGCCTCAGGATGGGGCGGACAATCTATCTTGTATAATACCGAAGTGCTGTATGAATTACTAGGATGTAATCTGACCGGGATAACTAATTCTAGTAACATTCCCGGGACTTATGAGCTCAAGCAGAATTTCCCGAATCCATTCAATCCCGAAACCGGGATCACTTTTATGCTTCCGGCAAGATCAATGGTCAGTTTAACGGTATATGATGTTTCCGGTAAAGAGGTTGCTGAACTCGTTAATAAACAGTTGAACGCTGGTAATTTTACGATAAAATGGAAAGCAGAGAATTATCCGAGCAGTGTTTATTTTTACAGAATCCGTGCAGAATCGGTTCAGAGCGAAGGAGTTATTTTTCAACAAACTAAAAAAATGATGCTTATAAAATAGGGTGTTTAAATTTGATTAAGAAAATCTTAGGATTACGTGAAAAGATGGTCAAATAAGGATACTATCGCTGTAGAAAATAATTATATTTCCTGAAAATATATAGAATAATGCAGGAGAGGGGCAAACCAAAAACACAGCTTTTAGCTGAAATCAAAGAGCTCAAGAGTAAAATTAACGAGCTCGAAAATCTACATAATGGCAGTTCAGAATCAGCCGCCAGAAAAGAATCTATTACCAATCTTCAGAGATGGGAAGCTCTGTTTGAAAATGTAGATGTTTTACTTTGGTCGGTGAGGGAAGAACCTGACGGAATATTATATTACGAAAAAGTCAACCAGATATTTGCGGGAGTTACCGGCAGGGTTCCTTCTGACTACGACAGTAAACCTGTCAGAGAGCTAGGCTCGGAAGAAGACCTTGAACAGATAAAACATTCTTTAAGTGTAGCAAAGCGTTCGGGTGTTTATACATATTATAAGAGTGTAGGTGATAAACAAAACAATAGAACTTTTATTATCCGCATTATATCTCTGCCCCCCGCTGACGGCATATATCATTATATTGGTTCAGGGATAGATATAACAGAACGTATAAAAGCTGAAGATGCGCTCAAGCAGGAAAAGAATAATGTCCAGACCTATCTTGACATCGTAGGTGTTATGCTCCTCGTGATAGGAGAGGATGAAAAAGTAAGATTGATCAACAGAAAAGGATGTGAGTTATTAGGATGCAGTGAAGAAGAGGTGATCGGCAAGAACTGGTTCGATACCTTCGTACCTAAAAAGGTACGCGAGGACATAAGGGGACGTTTCAGAAACCTCATGACGGGTACACAACCCAGTGAGTATTTTGAAAATCCCATTATGTCGAAGCTCGGAGTTGAGAAAATAATACTTTGGCATAATACGATATTAAGAGATGAAAATGGTAAACCTGCCGGGTTATTAGGTTCCGGCGAAGATATAACGGAACGTAAAAAGGTTGAAAAAGAACTGCAAAGACATACAAGGACCATCGAAGCGTTATATGAACTATCTACAAAGATCAGTAGATCTTCCGATCTTGATGACCTTCTTGAAAGAACAACAAAGCATTTTGCCGAAACACCGGGAGTAATGGCTGGTGCAGTATATCTTATGAACGATGACCGGAATGAGATGTTATTAAAGAAATCGTTCGGAACGATGAAAACATTTTTTGATTCAGCTTCCTGTTTGCCATTAACAAATCCGTTTGTTAATTCTGTTCTGAATAGTGTAGCTGTATTTGCAGAGGTCCTATTCGACAAGAAGGAAATGGATAAGGAGATAGGGAACAGAATATCGGCTGCTATGAGACGGGATAAGGAAGTGCTTGGAATTCTCAGCATGATAGTTAAGGATGTTGATGATTATACCATTGATTTCTTCGGCTTGACTGCTTCCGAGATGGAAAGAAGCATAATACGCAAGATGTCAGAGCAGGAACTTCTTTCTACAAAGCAGATTCTCGAAAAGATCACTTATACATCTCCCACTTTTATCAGTGTGTTTGATATACCGAGCAAGAAGATACTCTTCAGCAACCATTCTGTCCTTGAATCACTTGGGTACTCATCCGAAGAAATTGCCAGGATAAGCGCTGTGACATATGATGAAAGACGATATATGTATCATCCGGACGACCAGAATAACCTGGACGAGTTTGAGGTGCGATTTGCAACTTTGAAAGACGGAGAAATTAACGAAACAGAATACCGTGTTAAAGACAGCAATGGTGAATGGTTCTGGTTCAGGCACCTGGCTGCAGTATTCGCTAGGAATGAAGAGGGGGAAATAGTCCAATCCGTGAACATCATGGAGAACATTACCGTAAGAAAACGCAGCGAACAGGAACTTATAGAAACCAAGCAGCTTCTCGAAAAGATTACGGAAACATCACCTGCTATCATAAATGTGTTTGACGCACGCACACACGCCAATATATATGAGAACCGCTCACTGATAAGGTCACTCGGTTATTCTGCTGAAATAGAAGAGTATCTCGGAACCATTTCTTTACAGGAACGGGTAAGATTTCTTTTTCATCACGATGATGTCCCTATCATAGATGAGTTCTATGATAAGATCCCTGCAATGAAAGACGGCGAATTTTATGAAATGGAATTCCGAATGAAGGATGCTGCCGGAGGATTGCAGTGGATA
Source organism: Ignavibacteria bacterium (assembly GCA_049516635.1). Taxonomy (GTDB): domain Bacteria; phylum Bacteroidota; class Ignavibacteria; order Tepidaquicellales; family OLB5; genus JBEKSX01. Next base: position 25,183 of record JBEKSX010000003.1, read on the forward strand.
CGAAGGCTTTCAAGCGTCTTTCATCGTGATGAAAAGGGTGTTCCGTACCAGATGGTAAGCATTTTTGAGAATATCACCCAGAGCAAGCTTACCGATGAAAAATTGAGGCAAAAGACCGATCAACTGATATGCCAGCAGGCATCACTGCTTGAACTTGTAAGGATGAAGGATTTTGACCTGGACTCTGCTTTCAGGGGTATATCGGAACTTACTTCTAAAACTCTCAATGCCGACAGGGTAGGTATATGGATGTTTGAGAAGGATAATCATCAGGTCGGGTGTAAAGATCTTTACGAGACAAAATTAAACTTTCACAAGAACAGCTTCCATTTTAGTTCCGAACACTTTATCAAATATTTTGAAAATCTTGATTTTGACCAGGCAACAATACAGGTACAGGGGGAGATCGATCCGGGCATAGCTGAATTTGCACAGGAATATTTAATGCCATTTGGCACAACATCAATGCTTTGTGTCCGTATAAGGATGCACGGTGAGACAGTAGGGGTCATCTGCTATGAAACAACGGATCCATACAGGATGTGGACGATAGAAGAACAGGATTTTGTTATTTCGGTATCCAGCGTTATTTCTCTTGCACTCGAGGTTGCAGAGCGTAAACGTACTGAAGAATTATTAAGTCGGAGGACCGACCAGATCATACGGCAGCAGGCAGCACTTCTGGAGCTCTCGAAAATGAAAGATTATGACCTCAAGTCCGCGTTCAGGTATATTACAGAAATTAGCTGCAAGGCATCCAATGCACAGCGCACAAGTATATGGCTGTTCAATAAGGACCTGACTGAAGTGGTGTGTGAAGATATCTATGAGCTTACTAATGATACCCATGGCGATGTGATGCGCCTGTCGGCTAACGATTTTGCTAAATATTTTCAGACAATCATATCGGATAAGAAGCTGTTCACATCCGAAGCCGAAAAAGATCCGAGAACAAAAGATTTTGCTGAAAAGTATCTGGTTCCCTTCGGATCGACCGCGATGCTCGTATCACGCATACGCTTGCACGGCGATATACTCGGATTCATCTGTTTCGAAAGCCGGGATCCGTCGAAAAAAGACTGGTCTGTCGAAGAGTATGATTTTGCCCTGGCGGTCTCGGGTTATGTTTCCATAGTTCTTGAAACTGCAGAACGAAAGAAAGCAGAAACAGAGATAAAGAACTCGCTCAAAGAAAAAGAGCTGCTCCTCAGGGAGATCCATCATAGAGTAAAAAATAATTTACAGGTGGTTTCTTCTCTGCTGTATCTGCAATCCAAAAAGGTCAAAGATCAAAATACGCTTGATGCGTTTCTTGAGAGCCAGAGGCGGGTGAGAACGATGGTTCTGGTTCATGAAAAGCTCTATCAATCTAAAGATCTTGGACGTATCGATTATTCAGAATATATCAAGAGCCTTACAGGCTCTGTTTTCAGGTCTTATAATGCCGATCCCTTTGCTATAAGAATGAATATCAATGTCAAGGAAGTATACTTGAATCTTGATTCTGCAATACACTGCGGATTAATAATAAACGAACTGGTATCAAATTCGCTCAAGCATGCATTCCCGCAGAGCACGAAGGGTGAGATCAACATTGATTTTCAGCACGATGATAAAGGTAATTATACTCTGAAAGTAAGTGATAACGGTGTTGGTTTTCCCGAGACCCTCAATTTCCGGGAGACCGAATCATTGGGGCTGCAATTGGTCCTCAATTTGGTTGAACAGCTCGAAGGAACCATTGAGCTAGACAAGAGCAAAGGTACGTCCTTCATTATTAAATTTGTACAAAAAAAGCATGAAGAAGGGAGATAACCATCATGCAGAAATCTAAAATTCTCGTAGTGGAAGATGATAAGATCATCTCTATGGAGATAAAAGACAGGCTTCAATGCTTAGGGTACGAGGTGCCGGCAGTTGTATTCTCTGGAGAAGAAGCAATTGAAAAGGCAAGGATCATTCTTCCCGATTTGGTACTAATGGATATCAGGCTACAGGGAAAAATAGACGGAATTGAAGCAGCTGAAAATATAAAGGCAGAGTGCGATATACCTGTTATTTATCTCACAGCTTATACGGATGAAGCAACACTTCAGAGGGCAAAGGTGACTGAACCATATGGTTATATTGTAAAGCCGCTTGAAGAGCGTGAGCTGCATTCAGCTATCGAAATATCTTTGTACAAACATCGTGCTGAAAAGAAAATAAAGGAAAGTGAAGTCCGCTACCGTGCTATTGTGGAGTCTTTCGATGGTTACATCTATATTAATACAGCGGATTACGTTCTTAAATTCCTCAATAATAATATGATGGATTATGTAAAGCATGACGCAACGGGTGAACTTTGCTATAAAGCCATATACGGAAGGGAATCGGTTTGTCCGTGGTGTGTGAGCGATGTAGTACTGAAGGGAAAAACGGTGAGAAGTGAGAGGCTCAATGCCAGGGATGACAGGTGGTTTTATGAAGTCAGCACACCGATAAATCACGCGGACGGGTTTGTTTCCAAACAATCAATGATCCAGGATATTACCGAACGAAAAGAAGCTGAGGAAAAATTGCTTGGTTCACTCAAAGAAAAAGAAGTAATGCTGAGTGAAATTCACCACCGTGTAAAGAACAATCTTCAGATCATCGCAAGTCTCCTCAGACTGCAGTCGGCAAGTATAGAGGACCCGAAAGCGCTGAATTCATTCAAGGTGAGCCAGGACAGGGTGAATTCGATGGCATTGATACACGAAAAGCTCTACAGGTCAAAAAGCCTGAGCAAAATTGACTTTGAGGACTACCTTAATAAGCTGGCCATTCATCTGTTCCAGGTTTATGGAGTCAGCAAGGAAAGAGTTCAGCTGCATATAAGTGCCAAAGATATCTGGCTCGGAATAGACACAGCCATTCCGTGCGGTCTGATCATCAATGAGCTAATATCAAATTCGCTAAAACATGCTTTCCCCGGCAACAGAAGCGGTAATATCGATATTGCATTATCTATGAACGGCGGAAGTACATACAGCCTAGTAATAAAAGACGATGGCATGGGGCTGCCGCCCGGTCTTGATTATAATCATACGGAATCACTTGGACTTCAGCTGGTCAATACTCTTACAAAACAGCTGGCGGGTAATATAGAAGTAGAAAGGCAGGGTGGAACTGAAATCAAGATAAAATTTGAAGAATCGAGTTATAAGAACAGAGTAGAGAAGAACTAGAGTTCATCTTCATATATATTACTTTAAGTAAGTATCCTACATTATTTATAAACTTATAAGTTGATGTGAATTTTCATCGACTTAAATTTTCTGCATATTTTATAATTAATTTATTTCTCTATTTTTCTACACATCGTAAGAATAAAATTTTTAACTATTTTATTGATAACACTAATAGGAACTATATAGGGAAATTTTACATTGAAATTTAAAAATGTAAAATATACATTTCGGCATGACAAAGAAATTTTATCATATATCTCGTTATAATCTACAGAGCAGCAGCGAAAGTTCAGAAAATTCTTTTTTACAAAATCCGTCAGGTTCAATAATTCCAACCATCTACAATCAAACTGAAACCAAGCATAAATGGAACAATACCATCATCTATATTGTGATAGGTTCTGTTTTCACCATCATACTTGCCGCAGTAATAATAATAATTCTAACGCGAAGCACGGATTATGAACACGGTGTATTATCATTGCATGCAAATGACCTCAATGCTGCGCTCACCGAATTTCAGAAAATTGCTCCCGATGACAGGATGTATGAGATGGCACAATCGAAGATCAATTATATAAATGGATTAAATGAATATAATAAGGGTAACTACGAAGTATCCAAGAATTATCTCTCCAAGGTCGATGAGAGCGATGAATACTATCCCGACACGAGGCTCATGCTTGACAGAATTGCGATGTCTTCCAGAACAGCAAATCTTAATTCCATTCTCGAAAAGGTAAAGAAGGTAAAAGACGCAGCTGTTCAGCCGGAAAAATAAATTACTCTTCCTCTACTATCCCCGCTTTACAAAACTACATACGAATATATCAGCAATATCATTAGCTTTTATTTACTCATTTTTTCTTCCATGCTTCATGATTATATTGCTTGAATAATAATAAAAGATGCTAACCGAAATTATATTTTTAATAATCGGATTATTTATAGGAGCAATCGGCTCTTTCTTTATTGCAAAATACCGAAGCCAGAGTAATGCCGGTAAGCTTGAAGAGAGAAACTCTATCCTTGAGAACGAGATAAATAATATTAAGAGCGAGTTATCTTCGGAAAGATCTAAGGTTCTTAATCTGAACTCTGAGTTAGCCTCTAAAAATGCAGATTACAATAACTTACAGCAAAAACTGGGTGAACAGCAACAAAACATCGAAGAACTGCAGAGAAAATTTTCTGTGGAATTTGAGAACCTTGCTAATAAGATACTAGAGGAGAAGAGCAAAAAATTCACCGAACAGAATAGATCGAATCTTGATGACATTTTAAAGCCGCTCAGTGAAAGGATCAAGGAATTCGAAAAGAAGGTAAACGATGTCTATATCAGCGAGACAAAAGAACGAGCCTCCCTATCCAAGGAACTCCAGATGTTATATGAGCTTAACCAGCAGATGAGCAAAGATGCCACAAATCTTACAAAGGCATTGAAAGGCGATAACAAGGTACTGGGTAACTGGGGAGAGTTTATACTGGAAAGCATACTTGAGAAATCCGGGCTCGAAAGAGACAGAGAGTTTATTATTCAGAAATCTTTAGAAGGTGCGGATGGGTCACGTTTCAGGCCTGATGTAATTATTAAGCTTCCTGAAGAGAAATCAATGGTGATAGATTCTAAAGCTTCGTTGACCGCTTATGATCAATATTGTGCTACTGACGATGATGAAAAAAAAGCACAGTATCTCGGGGAACATATTAATTCTATAAAAAATCATATAAAAAGGCTCAGTCCTAAATCTTATCAGGACCTCTACGGGTTGAACAGCCTTGATTTTGTCCTGATGTTCATTCCGATTGAGCCTGCATTTGCTCTTGCAGTTCAGATTGATAATAATATATTCAACGAAGCGTTCGAGAGAAATATTGTCATAGTCAGCCCATCTACTTTATTGGCTACATTAAGGACTATTGCGAGCATCTGGAAACAGGAAAAGCAAAACAGGAATGCCCTTGAGATAGCCAGACAATGCGGCGAGCTGTATGATAAGTTTACGGGATTCGTTGAAGACCTGACAGCGATCGGAAATAATATTAAATCGACCCAGGAGAATTATGATAAAGCTATGAATAAGCTTGCAGAAGGGAGGGGAAACCTTGTAAGAAGAGTGGAAAACATTAAACAACTGGGTGCTAAATCTACGAAATCTTTGCCGGATTCCCTGCTGAACAGATCGGAAGACGATGCGGGTGAAGAAAAATAACATATTTTGTAAAACTAATAATAGATGACTACATTGCCAGAAACTACCTATTTTGTTAAAAATAAATACATAGATAAAGATCATGCTTTTATCCATGTCAATGATATCGGTTTGCTGAGAGGATATGCGGTATTCGACTACCTGAAAACGTATTTTGGCAAACCGTTCCACCTGTCTGATCATCTTGCACGCTTGCAGCAATCTGCTGAACTGATCGGACTCGAGATTCCCTATGAGAAAAACAAAATTGAGGAAATATGTTATGAACTTCTGAAAAGGAATAATTTTCCTGAATCTAACTTAAGGATTGTTGTTACCGGGGGTGTTGGCAGGGACAGCAAAACCAAAGGCGATCCTGTCCTCATTGTTACTTGTGAACTTCGCAATGAGATCGACCCGGAGCTTTACAACTATGGCGCAAAAATTAAGACCGTAGAAGGAGGCAGGCAATTATCCCTTTCCAAAACGTGCAACTATATTATGGCTATACACTACCTTGATGAATTCATACAGAAAGGGTTCACGGAAGTTCTTTATGTACTCGAAGGTATCGTTTCGGAATGCACATCGAGCAATTTTTTCATTATTCAGGGTAAAAAGCTCGTAACCCCATATTCAGGAATATTATACGGTATTACAAGGAAAGTCCTTATGCGGATTTGTACATCGTTTATGGAGCTTGAAGAGAGAATGATCACTTTGGAAGAAGCTCTTAAGGCTGACGAAGTGTTCATTTCATCTACGGAAAAAGAGGTGATGCCTGTTACAATGATAGACGAAAATGTTATCGCAGACGGACGTGTTGGACCGATGACCAAAAGGATAAGAGATGAGTTTCATAACTATGTTGAATCGAAGGTATGGGTTGAGAAGCAGTAATAAAAATTGCTGATAACTCTTCCGAATACAATATTCTTGAACCAATCGAAAAGCACCAGTATTTTATTCTTCTTTTAACAGCTGAATGTTGCGAAGCCTGTCCCGATGACAACAATATTTTTCCTTGTTATATTCATGGGTAAAGAAATAATATTTACCTCTAAAGCTATTTCAATTATATTTGCGGAAAGATTAGTAAACTGAAAATGAAAACATACAGGAAAGAATTATGGTTTCAGTTATCCTTAAGGAGAGGATATGTAAACATCACTCACGAAATTGAAAAATGCCTTGAAGAAAGCGGTATCAAAGAAGGGCTTGTCCTTTGCAATGCCATGCATATTACGTCAAGTGTGTTCATCAATGATGATGAGCGCGGATTGCATCACGATTTCGAGCAATGGCTGGAGGGGCTTGCTCCGGAAAAACCGTACTCGAAATACAGGCACAATGATTCAGGTGAGGATAATGCAGATGCCCACCTGAAAAGAACCATTATGGGCAGAGAAGTGGTGGTTGCTGTTACTAAAAGCAGGCTTGACTTCGGACCCTGGGAACAAATTTTCTACGGTGAGTTTGATGGTAAACGCAGAAAAAGAGTATTGGTAAAGATTATCGGTGAGTAATTGGTTGTTATTCTTCCGGTGGAACGTACCCTTCGGGCATTATGGCACTATCCGAAAAGAAATATTCTTCCGCTTTTTCTTCAAATATCCGGTCAGCTAAAGGATTGGTAAGATCGAGCCTGTATTCATTTATAATCATCTTAAAATATTCCACGAAATCATCCCACGCCTGCTGTGATACATGTTCATATATTTTTTTACCGAGTTCATTCGACATCGGCGGTGATTTTAATCCGGGCAACTCGCGTCCCAGCTTAATACAATTTACCATTCTTCCTGACATGAATTCCTCCTTACTCATATCAATATGATAATATTTATAGAACTTATTAATGCAAAAATATTAAACCTTTTTTTATGCTAAAAAATCACGAACTTAGAAACGGTGAAGAAATTATAGTTTTCCATCTTATTAATATCAGGTATGCTTTTATCCGATAATGAAATTATAACATATACTCTTTCTATGGACAAACCTTCGAGCCATTTATTCGAAGTAAAAATGGATATTGAAGGTATCAATGAAAATTACGTAGACCTTATTCTTCCTGTCTGGCGGCCCGGAAGATATTTCGTATTTGATTTTCCGTCTGGCGTGGTAGAGTTCAAAGCTGAAGATGACCGTTCGAGTCCCTTGAAATGGAAAAAGATTGATAAATGCACCTGGAGGATCGAAACGAGATCAATCACAAAACTTACCGTAATATATAAGCTGTATGCGAATGAATTCGACCAGAGGACAAGAGGCTTAGATGAACAACACGGGTTTGTGAACGGTACTGCTGTATTTATGTACTGCGAGAAGCTGAGGCAGCTGCCGTTAACATTGAAAGTCATACCCTATAAAGATTGGCATGTGACAACAGGACTGGATGATTTCAGTGATGAACCCAATACGTATACCGCACCTGATTACGATCATCTTGCCGACTGTCCGCTTGAGATTGGCAGTCAGAAAGATCATCAATTCGATCTGGACGGGAAAAAATACATTATCAGTTTTTTCGGTAAAGCTGATTATAATATAGATACTCTCATTTCGGCTATGAGTAAAGTGATTAAGACCGAAACGGATTTCTGGGGAAAGATACCATTCGATAAATATGTTTTTATTATACACTGCGGCACGCGTGGCGGCGGGGGAACGGAGCATATAAATTCCACCGTACTTGATATTACACCTAAAGCGTTCGAAAGCGCGGATTCGTTCAGAGGGTATCTCGGTCTCGTAGCTCACGAATTTTTCCATACCTGGAATGTGAAACAGATAAGACCACTCGGACTAACACCCTATAATTATACCAAAGAAAATTATGTCGAAGAACTGTGGTTTGCCGAAGGAGGCACTTCTTACTACGACGAATTGATGGTCCTTCGATCCGGACAGGCTGAAGCTGTTGATTTTTTCAAAGAGATAGCACGTTCCGCTGAAGAAGAAAGAAGAAGACCAGGCAACAGGATGCAGTCGCTTGCCGAATCAAGCTTTGATGCCTGGGTGAAGTTCTGGAAGGGAACTCCCCAGAAATTTAAAATGGAGAGCGATTACTATGGAAAGGGTGCCGATATTTCCTTGATACTTGACCTTGAGATACGTCAACAGACCAACAATAATTTTTGTCTTGATGATATCCTCAGGACAATGTACGATAGGTTTCCACCAGGAAAAGGGTACACAAATAAAGATATAATCAACATATGCGGTGAGCTTACAGGGAGCAGCTATAAACAATTCTTTGACGATTATGTTTATGGGACGAAAGCCATCGAATGGGAAAAATATCTCAGCTATGCCGGACTAGAGCTAATAACCGTTGACAGCACTTCCGTACCTGTAATGGGACTCGAATTGCAGCAGTCAGATGGAAAGATCTTAGTTAGTAATGTAATAACCGGGTCTGCTGCTGATATCTCGAAATTTGTTTCCGGTGACGAGATTATCACTGCTGACGGTGATAGGGTTAATTACGAGGATTTAAATAACCGACTGCAAAGGATGAAGATTGGAGAAAAAATTAATCTGGGAATATTCAGAAAAGATAAATATATTGAAATTAAGCTGTCACTTAACGAACCCAAGGTCCCGAACTATGTTGTTTCAAAAACTTCAACCCCCGACGACCTGCAGAAGAATATCTATGAAGACTGGCTGAAAGTTAAGTGGTAATAGATTTAAGAAATATATTTTTAGATTGATCCTTAAGAATAGAAATCGGGTAATATCATATATTCTTTTATTTGCTCTCCTACTGAGGTTATTCCACATCACTTTTCCGGTATCAGGCTGGCACTCGTGGAGGCAGTCCGACACTGCCGCAATTGCAGGAAATTTTTATGAGAACGGATACAATATATTGTATCCGCAGGTAGACTGGGGAGGAACAGCCCCCGGCTATGTTGAATCCGAATTTCAGATATATCCCTTTATCATATCCTTATTTTATGCGTTATTTGGTGTGAACGATATGTGGGGCAGAATACTATCTGTAATATTTTCTCTCTTTACCATTTACGGCCTCTACCTTCTTGTTCGGAAGATCATTTCCGAGAATGCTGCACTCTGGTCTGCTTTTATTTATTCCATCATCCCATTAAATATTTATTATAGCAGGGCAATCATGCCTGAATCGGCAATGCTGATGTGCTCGGTATTTGGCATATATTATTTTTATAAATGGTTTAAAGAAGATAGAAATAAATTTCTATTCATTTCGGCAGTTTTTATTTCTTTTGCTGTCCTTCTGAAGCTGCCGTGCCTTTATCTGGGATTACCTCTGTTTTATTTATCTTATAGGAAATATAAAATAAAATTATTTACAAGTGATAGTTTGTGGTTTTACTTTTTGATTATAATTATTCCTTCTTGCTTATGGTATTATCACGCGCATCAATTATTTCTCAACGGCGGCGTTACTTTCAGCATCTGGAATTTCGGCGAAGATAAATGGGGAACCTTCAGCCTACTTGCAAAACCTGATTTCTATAATACTGTTATATTCAAAAGCATTGCCGAACGACATCTTTTATATCCTGGTTTCATTTTGATGATCTGGGGGTTGTTCTTAAAGAGGAACAATGCTGATGAGCATTTGTTCGATTATTGGTTATTATCTGTATTCTTTTTCATATTGCTGGTATCTCAGGGCAACCTGATGCAGGAGTATTACCAGCTTCCGATTGTCCTTCCCGCTGTTGTTTATATCGGAAAAGTATTTGCAAAATACTTCCAATTAGACCGCTTAGCTGATTCTTTTAATTTAAATAAATTTAGATTTATTTTTATAGCTTTATGCCTAATCCTGATCCCGATCCTGAGTTACTTAAGATACAGCAATTTTATGAAAGCTGAAAATTGCGATTCGGCATTGTTCAGGTTGACCTCCGATATTAGAACTCTAACTAATGAACCGGATCTGCTTGTAACGGCATCGAACAACAGCCCTGTTTATCTTTATTTATCACACAGGAAAGGGTGGACTGTTTCAGCAGAACAGCTTGATTCAGCTTTTATCTGCCAAAAAGGGAATGAAGGTGCGAAATGGCTTGCAGGAGAGAAATCTGAATTTAATAGCAGCGTTTCAGTAAAATATCTGGAATATATACTGAGAAAATATAAGGTAATAAAGAACGAAAAAGATTACTTCATAGTTAAGCTGAATTCTCCATAATGTAAACTTTTGTTTTGAATATATTATTTCAGATTTATCTTATTATCCCCTGACCAGTTGATCAATCCGTCCTGAACCTCTTTCGAAAGTCTTGCCCACGAAAACTTCGGTGCGCTCGTTGATTCTTCATCACCGAATAAAACATATCTCTGAGCGGGGTCTTCTGAGGTAACATTTACTACAACTGTATATCTTTCCAATTTCGGGTCTATGCCGAGGTCATCCTGAAGCTTCACAAATACCGGGCTGTCATCTGCATCAGCAAGTATCTTAAAATATGTCCATTTTTTCTCGTTTGAACTTGAACCGTTAAATTTATATTTACCGGCTGAACAATTTAGCGAAGATAGCCCTGCTGATACACTGATAATAAAGATCAGCAGGTACAAGATTTTATTTTTCATTCGTTTTTGATATATATATAATTGTTAACTGTTTTCTCCGTTTAATAGTTTATCTATGATGTCTATGGTCTTTATCCCGTCTGCTTCAGCATTGAAATTCGTTATAAGCCTGTGCCTCAATACGGGTCTGGACACTTTTTTTATATCATCAATTTCGGGAGTGAATCTTCCGTATAATATTGCGTTTGTTTTTGCGCCCATTATCAGGTACTGTGAGGCTCTGGGTCCCGCGCCCCAGTTGATCCAGTCCTTAATGTATTTAGGTGAATTTCCGTTCTCGGGTCTCGTTTTGTTCACGAGGGTTACTGTATAGTTAACAACGTTATCGGCAACGGGAACTCTTCGGACAAGGTTCTGAAGCATAATAATTTCTTCTTTTTTCAGTATGATGTTCAATTTCGGTTCATACATGCTAGTTGTATATTTGATTATGTCCATCTCTTCAGTCATGCTGGGGTAGTCAAGCCATACATTGAACATAAATCTGTCCAGTTGTGCTTCTGGAAGGGGATAGGTCCCTTCGTGCTCAATTGGATTTTGGGTTGCCAGAACGTAGAAGGGTTCGTCAAGCGTATAAGTATTTCCCGCCGCAGTTACTTTATGCTCCTGCATTGCTTCGAGCAGTGCAGACTGTGTTTTCGGCGGAGTTCTGTTTATTTCATCAGCAAGTATCATGTTTGCAAAGATAGGTCCTTTCACGAATTTAAAGCTTTTCGAACCTGTAGTCTGATCCTGCTCGATTATTTCTGTTCCAATGATATCCGAAGGCATAAGGTCCGGCGTAAACTGTATCCTGCTGAATTTCAATTCCAGAACTTCCGAAAGAGTTTTGACAAGGAGCGTTTTTGCCAGTCCCGGCACTCCTACCAGTAGGCAGTGCCCTCTTGAAAGGATAGCTATAATTATCTGGTCTATTATGCTCTCCTGCCCGACTATTACTTTTGCGACTTCTTTCTTAAGCTCAACAAATTTTGTATTCAGATATTTTACAAGCTCAACGTCGTTTTGTCCGGTCTTTTCGGTATCGCCGTTGCTCGGTACGGAGCTCTCTCCTGCTTCGATTACTTCTTCTTCCATTAAATAGTTATATTATTTCTGTTCCGGTTTACCGTCAGCATCATATACTTCCACTTTCCCGAATCTTGCCATCTTGTCTCTTATCACATTTGCGTTTCCTGATATTACTATGAATAATTTATCCGGGTGTATATATTTTTGTGCTGCATCTAAAATGTCTTTTTTGGTAAGACCATTAATTTGACTAATATACGTACTATAATAATTCTTTGGTAGTCCGTACAGTTTTAAATTTATTACCCTCGTAGCTACTGCATTTGCAGTTTCAAGCTGTAGTGGGAATAACCCCGTTAAATAGTTTTTCACTGTTTGTAATTCTTCGTCCGTTACTTCTTCCGAAGTCATACTTTGTAGGTTTTCGATAATCCTTTCAACGGATGAATCGGTAACCTCGTTCCTAACATCAGCATCTACAGAAAAATCACCGGGCAGGATCCTTGTGCTGAAGCTGCTCCTTGCTCCGTAAGTGAAACCGTGTTTTTCCCTCAGATCATAATTGATACGCGAACCAAAATACCCGCCCAGTATGGTATTCATTACTGTTACTGCGATAAAGTCCGGATTGTTCCGTGCAATTCCTGTATGCCCTATCCTTAAATTCGATTGAACTGATGATGGTTTATCTACTATGTATACCCGGTCTGTTGAGAATGTGGGAGGTTGGTCACTCTGCCTCATTTCAGTATTAACAGGTTCTACATCCTTTTTCTCCCAGACACTGAATTTTTCGTTAACAATTTTTATGGCTTCTTCTTTCGAAATAGCACCAACAAATGCCAATATCAGCTTATCGGGTCGGTAATGTTCATCATAGAAGCCTGCTATATCGTCACGTGTCATCGATCTTATGCTTTCTTCTGTTCCTTCGGGCGGGAAAGCATATGGTGAGCCCTCGAACACCACTTTATTGAACATCTTATCGCTTAAAACAGAAGGTTCATCCTTACCCTGGATGATGGAGGAGATTCTCTGCTCCTTCAGCCGGTTTATTTCTTCTTCGGCGAAAACAGGATTTAATACTACATCTGCAAGTACATCCGTAACTTTATCGAGAAATTTTTTCAGGACAGTCAACGATACATAACTGCCATCCCAGTCGTCCCCTGCGGATAAGCTTGCACCGTAGAAATCTGTTTCTTCCGCTATTTGTGTGGCTGTCCGGTTCCTGGTCCCCTTTGTCAGGAGATCTGCAGTTACGGATGAAACACCGTATTTTCCGTTATCGTAGTATGAGCCTGCATCTTTAAAAACAAACCTAATCGAAACTGAAGGTATCTTATAATTTTCGATCACGAGCAGGTTAATTCCGTTAGCTAGTGTTGTATCATAATAGTCGGGGAAGTGTACATCTTTCGGAGGTTTTGCCTTCGGGGGCTTTGTTCTGTCCAGAGTATTATCCTGTGTAATTCCTGTTTCGTTCATAAGAAATAATAGTAAAATAAATAATAATATTTTATGGAATTTCATTTCATTTCTTGTCCTGTACGGGCAGGTAGTGCAGGACTACGCGATTATTAGGATTAATATATTTTTGTGAAGAGGAAATGATATCTTCTTTTGTCACCTTCAGATAATTTTCTAAGTTCGTATTGATAAGCTCTGCATCGCCATAAAATGTTTTAAAATGAGCCAGCATGTCCGCTTTTGAAAGTATTAACTGACGCCTGTATATGCTTTTAGCTTCTATTCTGTTTTTGACCTTTTGTATCTCTTCTTCTTTTATATTTCCTGATATTGCTTCTGATACTATATTATCGATTTCAGACTGGACCGTATCTACCTTTACTCCGGGCATGAGTATAGCAAATATATAAAATATTCCTGCATATTCCTTTGTATCTGCATAACATCCTATTTCCGATACTAATTGTTTTTTGTAAACCAGCTCCCTGTAAAATCTCGAACTTTCACCGCTCGAAAGTATTTCTGATAATATATCGAATGCGTACTGTTCCCTTGTCTGCTCTCCAGGAATCCTGTATCCTATAAATATGCCCGGGAAATGTATGTTGTCATAGATTACAGAAACTGTTTCGGATGCCAGTGGAGGCTCGTTGAAATTTTTTCTGTTTATGTCTTTACCTCTCTTTATCCCTCCGAAATATTTCCTTATCATAGCTAATGTCTCATCTTTGTTAATATCACCCGTTATTGAGAGCACAGCATTATTAGGGATATAAAATCTTTCGAAGAAATTTTTAACATCGCTTAACGTGGCATTTTTAATATCTTTCATGTCTCCGATAGGGTCCCACCTGTAACCACTCGTTTTAAATAATTTCGGGGCGAATTCAACGCTCACGGTTCCGTAAGGTCTATTGTCTATGTTCTGCCTCTTTTCCTCCATAACAACCTCTTTTTGTGTCTCAAGGCTGTCCTGCGTTATAGCAAATTGCAGCATCCTATCCGATTCAAGCCACAAACCTAGTTCCAGCTGATTGCTCGGGAGGAGCACATAATAATTTGTCTTATCTTCAGTGGTATAGGCATTATTATCTCCTCCGGCGAAGGTCAGGAGCTTATCGTAAATGCCCTGCGGAACATTCTTCGAACCCTCGAACATCAAATGCTCAAATAGATGTGCAAACCCTCTTTTGTTCTCATCCTCGTCCTTTGAACCTACGTGATAGCAAAGATTTATTGCTACTGATGGAATGTAAGAGTCGTTTGATAATATTATCTGTAATCCGTTATCGAGTTCAAATTCATCGAAGCGTATCTTTGCGGGTTTTAGTTTTCCGTTATTTGAAATTTCGGTCATTGCTCCTCAAGGGTCTCAGGTTTCATATTATCCTTCGGCTTTCCCTGTTTATTTGGTATATAGTATAGAATTACACTGTTGTCATCATTCAAATATTTATTTGCCGTGCTCTTGATATCTTCCGCAGTTACCTTTATATAATTATCGATATCGGTGTTTATCAAACTGGTATTTTTGTAAAAAGTTCTGTAACGTGCAAGCATCTCACAGACCCCGTGCATGGTCTGAGTCCTGTTCACATAATCCGATTCGATCGAGTTCTTTGCTTTTTGCAGTTCATAATCAGAAACATCCTGCTCTTTAATCTTTTTAATCTCTTCTTGAACCAGTTCCTCGATATTGTTAAGTTTAGAATTCTTCAAACCCGTAGAAGAGATTAGAAACAAACCGCTGAGTTCGAGGTCCCAAACCATGGAACGGATGGTTCTAGCTGCCTGTTTTTCATATACTAAATTCTTGTATAACCTCGAGCTTCTTCTTTCACCCAGGATGGAGGATAATAATGTTAATGAATATAAGTCCTTAGACGTGACAGCCGGTATCTTATATGCTATATATATTGCGGGAAGCCGAACATTATCATAAATGGTATCTCTTTTTTCTCCCTGGTTAAAGACGTTATCAGGGAATTGAGTATTCCTTGGAGGTGCAGGTGTTAACCCGGCGAAATATCTCTCGACCAGTTTTTTTGTACCCTTATAATTTATATCCCCCGATATCACAAGAACAGCATTATTGGGAGAGTAAAACTTTTTATAGAAGCTTCGGGCATAGCTCAAGTCTGCATCATTCAGGTCTTTCATGCTGCCAATGGTTATCCAGTGATATGGATGATCTGTAAATTCTCGGTTGAACAGATTCTCAAACCTGGAACCGTAGGGAACATTGTCATATCTTTGTCTTTTCTCTTCCTTTACGACTTCCCTCTGGTTATCGAAATTTTCCTGAGTAACGTTCAGTGAGCTCATTCGATCTGATTCAAGCCATAGGACCAGTTCGAGCTGGTTCGAAGGAACCGTTTCGAAGTAATTTGTCCTGTCCTGGTTAGTACTTCCATTCAATGTACCCCCGGCTTTTTGAATATATGTAAAATGCTCAGTTTTACCTACATTTTTCGAGCCCTGGAACATCATATGTTCGAACAAATGTGCAAAGCCGGTCCGGTTCGAATCCTCATCCTTAGAGCCTACATGATACCATATATCCACACAAACCAATGGGTTAGCTGTGTCCTGATGCATTATAACATGTAACCCGTTTATTAGGTCAAATTCCTCAAAATCTATCTTTTGAAGTGCATGTGTACCTGGGTAAGCCGGCGAAATAGCTAAAATCATAAATAAAATGGCAGTATATAATAGGTTATTTTTCAAGAGCACAAAGTTAAAAATACTAAAGCTCATTGTAATTTAAAAGATAGAAAAAAATATGTATATATTATTTCTCTAGACTATTAATAATTAAGAATTTATATTAAATTTGTAAGTGAAGGATGCTTGGATTCTAGAAATAATTATGATTTTTCTTTGTTTTATATCCTAACTATAAGAAAATGCAGTAAGTTTCGTTAATGGTTCGTTAGTTTGAGATAACGAATAAGATGTTTGAAATAGCACAAAAGGAGAAGATACTATTTGAATAAAAAAGAATTTTTTTATGTATCAAACCTGTTAAGTCTTTCTAGATTTGTTCTATTAATATTTGCTGCATTTTTTTTGTTTACTGAAATAAGATACCATAATCTTTGGTCAGCAGGATTTATATTCTTGATATGGGTAAGTGACATCCTCGACGGTTATTTTGCAAGGAAGCTGAACGAAGTTACAGATCTGGGAAAGATAATAGATCCGCTGGCTGATAAAGTGACTATAATTGTTCTTGCTGTTATTTTGCTAATACGAAAGGTTCTGCCAGTTTGGTTTGTTCTGATCCTGGTTATTCGTGATGTAATAATTTTTTCAGGCGGTGTATATCTCAAGAAAAAGACAGATATTGTTATACAATCTAACTGGACAGGTAAATTAACGGTTTTTATTATTGGATTAACAATAATGTTCTCAATTGTATTTGAAAGTATTAAAGTGGACTTCGAAAATAAATTTTCAATATATCATATTGAAAAATTGGAACTTTTATGGAACATAATGATTTTATTAAGTATAGTGGCGAGTATAATATCTTTAATTGTATATTTTAACAAGTTTTTAAAAATAATTGCCCAAAAGGGCTAGTTATAAAAATATTCATAAATCCTGAAAGGGGAGAAAAAATGGAAACTAGTCAAAGCGGAACAAAGCAGGCAAAATCCCGGGTCAGAACACTGACCAAAAAGGATATCGAAATGAAGATCTCTCAGAAATTCGAGGGAAGACGTCTGACCGAAAAAGCTGTAGTTGATGCATTGTTTGATGCTATTCGCGAGCTTTTAATGACGGCACGTCCTGACCTTCGTATTGAGATCAGAGATTTCGGTGTCTTCGAGATAAAGACCACGAAGCCGAAACCTAAAGCAAGAAACCTGAAGACAGGTGAATTCGTATTCGTTCCTGCGAGGAAGAAGATCCATTTCAAGGCTGGCAAGCTCTTGAAAGAATTCTTGAAGAAACCGTTAACTTAAGATAAATCGGTAAAGAGATTTATTTTTCAAGTATTTTTTTACATACTTGTAGAAAATTCGATCTTTAATCCGTTTTTCTTTTTGTGAGTCTTCAAGATAACAAGATAATGGGAATCGATTACGGTTCAGTAAGGATTGGTATCGCCACAAGCGACCTTAGTAAAACTATAGCCTTCGGGCAAAAAGCCATCAATAACGATAAGTCTTCACTTGATAAAATACTCGAGATAATTATTGCCGATAATGTGACCCGTATCGTACTCGGTTACCCGTTGAATTTGAAAGGATTGAGAACTGCTCAAACACTTGAAGTGGAAAAGTTTGAGGAAAAGCTGAAAGACCATATTAACAAAATCTTAAAAGACCGGTATGTAGAAATTGTGAGATGGGATGAAAGATTTACGTCCAAGATGGCTCAAGACTCTATGTTGATTTCGGGTATGAAGAAAATGAAGAGAAGAGAAAAATCCAATATCGATGTTATTTCTGCTGCTCTGCTTTTACAGAGCTATCTTGACAGCGCCTTCTAGGCAATTTATAATTTATTCTAATCTGCTCTTCTTATTTTGATATTTACCTATAACCGGGCGGATGCCCCGGAACAAGTTTTAGATATTTAAATATGTATCTGCTTGAACTGAACGAGCTCATTGAAAACGGTGAGAACTCCAAAGTTGAATTCAAAAGAAAGTTCTCAACTGCCGAAAAGATCGCCAAAGAAATGATAGCTTTTGCCAACACCAAAGGCGGTAAAATTATTTTTGGCGTTGATGATGATAGAAGAGTGATTGGTGTGGAGAGCGAAAAAGGCGAGATTGAACTGATCGATAAAGCTGCAAAATTTTACTGCACCCCCGAAATATCCTATTCCTACGAAATAATCCACATTTACAGAAAAGATGTTATTGTTGTTAATATTCCTGAAAGCCGTAATAAACCGCATTCACTTATAGAAGAGAACACGAACGGAAACGGTCTCCATCCCAAAGTTTATATCCGTATAAAAGATAAAAGTATCTTAGCCTCGAAGGAAACTATTCGCGTTCTGAAGAGGTCTAATTCAGATTCGCCGCCTCTTATACTCGAGCTGGGGGAGAAGGAAAAATTTCTCCTTGATTACCTTTCAAAGCATGAACGGATAAATATCCAAACCCTGCGTAAGCTGTTAAATCTTTCCGAACGCCGCGCAAGCCGTATGCTTGTAAACCTGGTTCGTGCCGGTCTCATTCTCTTGCACAATCTTGAAAAAGAGGACTATTACACGCTGAACGGAAAGTAACACAACTCAGTTCATATCTTGTGATGGACACGAAATGTTTACTCGGGATATTCCAAATCACTGAACTTACTGCATTTAATAACTTTTCTCTTTCTATTTCATTTTCAGTTGATTATATTCATTGCATAAAAATACGGGGTGCTCTTAACAAAAGGGCTGAGAACACACCCTTGAACCTGAACCAGATAATGCTGGCGTAGGAAACCAAGAAATTTCAAAACCGCTTATCTTTTCCGGGTTAAAGGGTAAGCGGTTCTTATTTTATGTATAGAGGAATATATAACATATATAATCCGTTATAAAAAATAACAATCGAATAAGTTTTATAATAATCTATTAAGAGGAAATAATGGAAAACAAAGATCTAAAAAAGAAAATAGAACCGGAGGATGACGAAAAAGTTAACGGTAACGGCTTATCGGGTAATGGTTCCGGTAAAAAAGAATTCCTTCCTAACAGTAAAAAAGTCTATGTAAAAGGTATTATCCATGAAAATATTAGGGTTCCGTTCAGGGAGATCGAACTAACCCCAACCAGGCTCCCGGACAGTAGCATAGCGGTTAACAAAGCTCTCAGAGTCCACGATACAAGCGGATTGTGGGGTGATGAAAAAGTTCAATGTGATATAAAAGATGGTTTAACGCTAATAAGAGGGGAGTGGATAAAATCCCGCGGTGATGTGGAAGAATATGAAGGAAGAGAGGTGAAACCAGAAGATAACGGATATCTCTCAATTGGCGGCGAATTATTTGAAGGATTAAAAAGAGACGGCAAGGAGACGGAACAATTCCCCGGGAAAAAAAGAAAAGTATTGAAAGCGAAAACGGGGATGAACGTTACACAGATGCACTACGCTAGAAATGGAATCATTACTCCCGAAATGGAGTACATTGCTATACGAGAAAATATGGGACGCGAAAAAGCGGTTGACTTTTCGCTGAAGAATAAAACCCGGAACGGGCTCGACTGGCAGCATAAAGGTGAGTCGTTCGGGGCTAACCTGCAGGATTTTATTACACCGGAATTCGTGAGGAAAGAGGTTGCAGAGGGAAGAGCTATCATTCCTTCGAACATCAATCACCCCGAATCCGAACCGATGATAATAGGAAGGAATTTTCTCGTGAAGATAAATGCCAACATAGGGAATTCCGCCGTTGCTTCTTCGATAGAAGAAGAAGTTGAAAAAATGAGATGGGCAACTAAATGGGGAACAGATACAGTGATGGACCTTTCCACCGGAAAGAATATACATGCAACGAGGGAATGGATAATCAGAAATTCACCTGTGCCCATAGGAACAGTACCGATGTACCAGGCGCTTGAAAAGGTCGGAGGCAAAGCGGAAGAGCTGACATGGGAGATATTCCGCGATACAATGATAGAGCAGGCGGAACAGGGAGTGGATTATTTCACCATACACGCGGGAGTTCTTCTAAGGTACATACCGCTTACAGCTAACCGTTTATGCGGAATTGTATCACGTGGAGGAAGCATTATGGCGAAGTGGTGCCTCGCCCATCACAAGGAAAGCTTTTTGTATACGCACTTCAGAGATATGTGCGAGATCATGAAGACCTATGATGTTGCATTCTCTCTCGGAGACGGGTTACGTCCCGGTGCAATAGCAGATGCGAACGATGAAGCACAGTTCGCAGAGTTATATACGCTCGGTGAGCTGACCAAGATTGCATGGGAAAAAGATGTACAGGTTATGATCGAAGGACCGGGACATATCCCTATGCAAATGATAAAAGAAAATATGGATCTCGAATTAAAACATTGTTATGAAGCACCGTTCTATACTCTGGGACCGCTTACTACCGATATTGCTCCGGGTTACGATCATATCACAAGCGCGATTGGCGCTGCTATGATAGGATGGTTCGGGTGCGCGATGT
Source organism: Ignavibacteria bacterium (assembly GCA_049516635.1). Taxonomy (GTDB): domain Bacteria; phylum Bacteroidota; class Ignavibacteria; order Tepidaquicellales; family OLB5; genus JBEKSX01. Next base: position 45,814 of record JBEKSX010000003.1, read on the forward strand.
TATGCTATGTAACCCCGAAGGAGCATCTTGGCCTGCCGAATAAGAAAGATGTGAAAGATGGTGTGATTGCATATAAGATAGCTGCTCATGCAGCTGATCTTGCAAAGGGACATCCCGGTGCACAAATGAGAGATAATGCATTATCTAAAGCAAGGTTTGAATTCAGATGGGAAGACCAGTTTAATCTATCGCTTGATTCCGAAACGGCAAGAGAGTTTCATGATGAAACTTTACCGGCAGAAGGAGCTAAGCTCGCTCACTTCTGTTCGATGTGCGGACCGCATTTCTGCTCTATGAAAATTACAGAAGATGTCAGAAAATATGCAAAGGAACACGGACTGGGCGAAGACGAAGCGATCAAAGCAGGCATGGAAGAAATGAGCAAGGAGTTTATACAATCCGGAGCTGAAGTATATAATAAATTTAAATAAGACATAATAGCTGTTCGATAATATGGCTGAGAAGAAAGTAGTTATCATAGGCGGCGGAATCATCGGCTTATCCGTTGGATGGCAGCTTTTACGTAAAGGAATCGAGACCGAAATTTTTGAACGCGGTGAAGCTGGGAAGGGTGCGGGCTGGGTTGCCGCAGGCATGCTTGCTCCCGAGGCTGAGCTGGGTTTCGAGGAGATGAGGTTATTTGATCTCTGCAAGAAGAGCTTACTATTATACCCTGGATTTGTAGAAGAGCTTACTGAAGACAGCGGTCTTGAAGTGAAGCTCGACAATTGCGGCTCTTTGCTCGTGGGATTTGATCGCGATGATAATGAGCGTCTCAGAAGACAGTTCGTTTTCAGAGAAAGCGCAGGATTACCGGTCGAGTGGCGGAGCGGTTCTGAAGCACGCGAACTGGAGCCGCTGCTTTCCCCAAAATGTACAGGAGCTATCTGGATACCGGATGATGCTCAGGTTGATAACCGAGCTATGTTACATGCATTGAAAACTGCTTTTCAATTGAAAGGTGGTATTCTTCATGAGTATTCCCTAGTAAGTTCTATAAAAACTAAAAATGGAAGGATAACTGGTATTATAACCGAGGGAGAAGAATTAAGTTTTACGGATGTGATCATAGCCGCGGGCTCCTGGTCAAGACAGATAGAAGGAATTCCGGATAATCTGCTTCCGCCGGTTCGTCCCGTAAAAGGACAGATCATTTCATTAAAAATGAATGATGACGTGAGGCTGACCCGTTCTATACGTGCACTGGATGTTTATTTTGCACCTAAGAGCGATGGGCGGCTTGTACTGGGTGCAAGCGTTGAGGAAATGGGTTTTGATATAAATCCGACTGCCGGAGAAATATTCCGCCTGCTCGAAAGAGGCTGGGAAACAGTTCCTTCCATATATGATTTGCAGATAGAGTCCATTGATGTGGGACTCAGACCCGGGAGCCGTGACCATGAACCGATCATAGGCGATTCATATATCGATGGACTGTATTTTGCTACAGGTCATTACCGTAACGGTGTACTTTTAACACCCATAACTGCATATGAACTTTCAAATTGGATCGCAGAAGATAAGCCATCAGAGATATTAAAGAACTTTCAGTTATCAAGATTTTATAAGGAGGTTGTCTAATGAAAATAAAAGTGAACGGGGAAAAACAGACTTTGCAAGAACAGATGAACCTCTACGATTTTCTGAACCTTCAATTGAACGGAGAGGATACAAAAGGAATTGCAATTGCGTTGAATTTCAATATCATCCCAAGACAGAAATGGGAAACAACATTTATAAACGAAGACGATGAGATAGAGATCGTTCACGCAGTGCAGGGAGGATAAGATACCTTGTCCCCCTTTACAGCCTGCCCGCTTTCGAGCGGGAAAGGGGGATAGGGGGGTTAAATAAAGAAAAACTGTGTTTTCCATATCAGGTAATAAACCTGGTTTTACTTAAAAAAATAAATTATATCAATTTTACAATGAGTCAATTAGAAATAGCCGGTCATAAATTTAAATCCAGATTAATTCTCGGAACCTCAAAATACCCTAATCCGCAAGTAATGCTCGAGGCACTCGAAGAAAGCGGAACTGAGATGATAACAGTTGCAATAAGACGCCTGAACCTGAAATCAGGTGACGGACAGGAAAGTTTATTAAACTTGATAGACCGGAAAAAATATTTTCTACTGCCAAATACTGCAGGATGTTACACAGCTAAAGAAGCTGTACTTACGGCAAAGCTGGCGCGGGAAGCTTTACAGACAAGCTGGATCAAGCTTGAGGTGATAGGGGACGATGAAACATTATTTCCCGATGTAACGGAATTATTAAAAGCCGCAGAAGAACTTATTTCTGAAGGCTTTACGGTTTTACCTTATTGCAATGATGACCCTATAACCTGCAAAAAGCTCGCCGACATGGGTTGTCCAGCTGTGATGCCTCTGGGTGCCCCGATAGGTTCCGGTATGGGTATCAGGAATCCATACAACCTGCAAATAATCAGGGAAATAGTTAATGTACCGCTCATATTAGATGCGGGAGTTGGTACGGCATCAGATGCATCGATAGCGATGGAACTCGGTGCTGACGGAATCCTGATGAATAGCGCTGTTGCGGGTGCACAGCATCCCGTTATGATGGCACGGGCTATGCGACTTGCCATAGAAGCGGGCAGGCTGGCTTATGAAGCCGGACGAATCCCGAAAAGATTGTATGCGAATGCTTCCACAACGATGGAAGGAATGATAGGAAGCCATTAATCGACATACAGTAGTTAATGAAGAAGGACGAATCGAAAAAAACTGTGGATTTTCGTTTGATTGTAATTGCAGCGGGACATGATATTATTGGAAGACCACCTGAAGAAATAATTGAAGTCTGCTGCAAATCCGGAGTAAAGGCTTTTCAATTACGGGATAAGGATATGACAGCCGGAGACCTTCTGAAGCTTGCTCAAGCTTTAAAAAAAATTACTAAAAAATATACTGCAAATCTTATCATCAATGACAGGCTGGATATAGCTTTATCATCGAAAGCTGACGGATTACATTCACCTGAAAATGGGATATCGAGCAAAGATGTAAAAAGAATTGATAATAAACTTTTGTTGGGAAGGTCAGTTCATTTGAGAGAAGCAGCAATTGATGCCGGGAGGAGCGGGTTCGATTACATTATTTTCGGACCTGTTTATAGGACTTCATCCAAAATAAAATTCGGTAAACCACAGGGTCTAAAAAAGCTAAAGGAAGTATGCAAAGCTGTGGATATTCCGGTTTTTGCAATAGGAGGGATTACACCTGCAAGAGCAAAAAAATGCATAGAGCATGGGGCTCATGGGACAGCTGTGATAAGTGCTGTAACCAGATCCGCTAATATAATGAGAACAATTTCTGAATTTAAGAGAGCACTCGGCAGTCTTTGAATGAAAAAAACGATAGGAAAACTATGTGTAATAACAGATACCGTTGTACAAACAAAATACACGCATGAAGAATTAGCAGCAAAGGCGATAGAAGGCGGTGCAGATATTATTCAATTCAGGGATAAATCAATGCCAACAGGAGTGATGATAGATACCGCAAAAAGGATAAAAATGCTTTGTGAGAGTTTCGATGAAAGAAAAATTTTGTTCATTGTAAATGACAGGGTTGACGTTGCACTTGCATCGGATGCCGATGGAGTCCACCTGGGGTTAGATGACATTCCTATTAGATCGGCGAGGAGATTATTAGGTGATAATAAGATTATAGGAGGAACTGCCCATTATTTAAAGGAAGCCCTGAAGGCGGAGAGAGCGGGAGCAGATTACATCGGTTACGGTCATATCTTCAATACTCGATCAAAAATAAAATTCACTCGTCCTGTTGGTCCCGGTGAGCTTGCTGAAATATGCAAACAGGTAAAAACAAAAATTATTGCAGTAGGCGGTATCGATTTAGATAATGTAAAGCAGGTGATCGAAGCTGGAGCGTTCGGAATCGCTGTAATCGGTGCAGTTGCAAAAGCGGATGATCCTTTAAAGGCTGTTAAAAAATTAAGGGAAATAGTATATGCCTAAAAAAATATCTTTTGTCCTGTCTATAGCAGGATCGGATTCGGGTGCAGGTGCCGGTATTCAATCTGACATCAAGACTTTTCATAATCACGGAGTCTTTGGATTGACTGCTCTAACAGCGGTTACGGCCCAGAACACACTGGGTGTTCAGAAGACGTTTGAATTACCACTCGAAATAATCGATGCACAGCTCAAGAGTCTGTTTGATGATTACGATATCACCGTAGTTAAAACAGGAATGCTCTCATCATCCAAAGTGGTAGAGATAGTATGTGAACATCTCAGAAACAAAGCAAACCTTAAGATCATTGTAGATCCGGTTATACTATCAAAGAACTCATTCACGCTTCTGAGCGAAAAGGGAATAGGGGTATTAAAATCGAAGCTGCTGCCCCTTTCATACCTGGTTACCCCAAATATTCACGAAGCCGAAGTGCTGTCAGGAATAAATATCGGGTCTGCGGAAGATATTGAAACTGCAGCGAAGGAGATATACAATTTCGGCTGCAAACACGTTCTAATTAAAGGCGGTCATTTAGAAAAAAAAACTGGAATAGCAAAGGGTACGGATATCTTATACAATGGAGAAAAATTTGCTCTTTTCAGTACAAAATTAGTAAAATCGAAACATACACACGGGATTGGCTGTGTATTGTCATCTGCCATAGCATCGAATCTTGCACTGGGCTATTCTTTGAAACGGTCTATTGCACTGGCTAAAGCATACATTGTAAAATCCCTTGAACGAACGCATAGTATTGGGAAAGGTTACGGTCCGGTTGAACAGGTATAAAATAGAGGAATTGCTCAAGGAAGCAGAATTCAGATTCTCGCGAAGCAGCGGTAAGGGCGGTCAGAATGTAAACAAGGTCGAAACAAAAGCCGAGTTGATCTTTAATGTCAGGGATTCTTTAATGCTCGATGACGTACAAAAAGAGAAGATAATGAAACGTCTTGCGAACAGGGTCGATAAAGAAGGTAATTTGCGGATAGTATCTCAGACCGGAAGAACGCAATTATCAAATAGGAAGAACACTGTACAGAAATTTGTGAAATTGATATTTTCCGCGCTTCGGAAAGAAAAAAAGAGAATAAAGACCGAGCGTACGATATCATCAAGAGCTAAGATCCTCGATAAAAAAAAGAAACATAGCAAAAAGAAACGCGGAAGAGCATTTAGGGATTTTATTCTTGAATAAGCCCTCCTTTTACTTCAATAATACCATTCTTTTCGTTTCCGAGTAACTGCCAATAATAATTTTATAAAAATAAATCCCGCTTGTGTAATTTGATCCATCCCATGTAATTTCGTAGGTCCCCGGTTTCAGGTACTGGTTGACAAGGGTTGCAATATCACGGCCGAGGATATCATATAGAATCAACTTTACAGACACACCCTGCTCTGCTGGCACCCCTCTCGAGAGGGGAATATCAGGTACATCAATCTTTATCGTCGTTGATGGGTTGAAAGGATTCGGATAATTTTGGTATAGATTGTATTTAGATGGGATCTCGCCATTGTTCTTCGTAATTCCCGTAGTGGGAGAAAGAATTGAATACCAAATTTCCCCCGAGCTTGCTCCGCACCAGGCTTTCATTCTTGAATAAATAGAGATTGAATTAAACCAGTTATTGCTCCCCTCTTCGACCACCCAGTTCAGCCCCGCATTAGTTGTGAACATTATTGCACCTGTAACCGGTGTGCCGTGAATTGCCCAGCCGCTGTCTTGAGTTATGAATTCCATGTCATTTATTTGTGAATATGAATAGCCTGCAGCGGGGTTATCCTGGAACGACCAGCTGTTTCCTCCATTTGTTGTTATGTATATATTCTTATGGTCAAGGTTGCTTCCCCCAATCCATCCGGTTTGCTGGTTAACGAAAGTAATGCATAACAACTCGTTTTGTCCATTGCTTACAGGTGGAATATTTGCGTAAAGATTTGTGTAATTTAATCCGCCGTTAGTAGATTTAAGCAGTGTATTTCTACCGGCGATCCAACCGTTATTAGCATCGAACCAGTATTGCGAATGAAGCTCGTTATTGTTATCGGTGGTTGCAACAATTTCTGTCCAGTTAGCTCCTGCGTTTGTTGTCCTGCAGATGAACGAATTGTAATTGATAGTTTTCCTCCCGATACCGAGTCCTGTATTGGCATCGAAAAAGTAGATACTATTGAGTACTCCTGCAACCGGAGGGGTATTTTGTTTGAACCAGTTAATACCGCTGTTTGTAGTTTTCCTTATCTGTACTGAGCCTCCAACTATCCAGCCGGTATTTCGATCTAAAAAGTATACTCCATTGTAAAGTGTAGAAAAATTTGTATCATTGAATGAAATTGTAATCCAGTTAAATCCGCTGTCAGTCGATCTTAATGCTCCGTTTCCGTTATGGCTGGCCCAGCCATAAAGAAAGTCTATGAAGAAAACTTTAATTATCTGGTAATTGACCGGGGTTTGGACCGGTTGCCATGTAAAAACGGGGGTATTTTCGGTCCCTTCACTAGTTTCAGAACTAGTCATTGACCAATATTGTGTTGCCGGATCGCAGCGATGCGGGCTATTTATTTGAGCTGATAAATATTGTTCGAAAGTTAATAGAATGAGCAGAGTAATGATTGTTCTCATATTTTGACTCCTTCATTAAAAAATACTAAATAAAATTGAATGATAAAATACGTTTATATCCTTAGATAATATCACTATTTCTCTTCTTTTTTAGATAGTTTTTGGAATTCTATTGATCCTGAATAAATATCTTTATTGCCTTAAAATGGGGATCCATAGCAGGAATTTACAAAATGTGTAGAATTTAGCTTGAATCAGCGTTAAAAAGATGATTAATATTGTCGATATTTCAATTAATGAAATACTTTAAGTGATAGTTTTTATATAAATTTAATCATTGTATATAATTAGAAATTTAACTTCATTATAGTATATATTACCCTTATTATGAAAAGATTTACTACACCCCTTGTAATTCTTTTTTGTGCCGTATTATCCTCAAAATGCGACCAACCATATATATTTTATTATTTTAACCAAAAAATAATCCTCAAACGTGTATATACCTATATCCCTGTTAAGTTTAATGAGGGTACAGTTTTTACAAACACGGATATTCTTAGAAGTTCATTCGGGAATACTGCAGAATACATATATGATTTTACATCTTCACTCCAGGATAATACTCTTTCTAAAACCTATATAGTAAAAGTTAGAGATAATGCACCTTTAGATAATATTAGAAGCAGTATCAATGAACTTCTTAATTTTCCGAATGTTGAGAACGCGGGCATTGCTCTTAGATGGAACGATAGGGTTATACACCTCATGACGAATGAGATAATCGTAAAATTCAAAAAAAATGCAACTTCCTTTGAAATCGATAATCTCAACAGGTTATACAAAGCAAAGATAATAGAGAAAATCAACAATTTTGAAAATGTATATTTACTGGGCATCCAATCACGCGGTGAAGATGGTCAGGATAATGCAATAGACGTATCGGCAAAGTATAACTTGACCCCTTTAGTTGATTTTGCACAACCTAATTTCATACGTCTGGGACTATTACTGCAGGTTCCAAACGATACCATGCTGCCGCACATGTGGAATATCAAAAATACAGGTAATAACCTGCCTCCCGGGGTGAATGGTGTACCGGGATGCGATCTGAATATGGATTCCGCGTGGACCTTTATTACGGGAAACCCGCAGGTACTGGTGGGGATAGTCGATACAGGCACAGACACGACACATTACGATCTGCGCGGTAATCTTTGCAGCAGGGACCTATGGTATGACCCTCTTTATGAGGATGGGAACATACAGGACTGCAATTCTCACGGCACAGCTATGTGCGGTATAGCCGGAGCAATCGGTAATAATGTAGCCGGTATTGCAGGTATAGCATGGAAATGCAAGATCATGCCCATTAGGGTTTTCGATTGTGTAGGCAACACGAGTGACCTGATTCTGGCTAAGGGGCTCGATTGGGGATGGAGGCATGGGGCATCCGTTTTGAGCAACAGCTGGGGCGGAGGGATACCGACTCCCTTCGTCTCGCATAGTATACAGAATGCTGTACATTTCGGGAGGAACGGAAAAGGAACAGTTGTTTTTGCCGCCACGGGTAACGATGATACAGGCTTAGTGCTGTATCCTTCTTCCATGCCTGAAGTGATAGCGGTCGGAGGGTTAAGTCCCTGCAACCAGCGAAAGAGCAAGACAAGCTGTGACGGGCAGAATGATTGGGGAGCAAATTACGGTGAGAACCTATCTATTGTTTCACCAACGCCGTTTATCGGTTGTACAACCATTTACGACGGGTGGAGTATCGGTTGTAACGGAACATCTTCCTCATGTCCTCAGGCAGCAGCTATAGGAGCGTTAGTCCTTGCAAAAAATATTTATTTAACTGGGGATTCTGTTCGTATGGCAATTGAACAGGGTGCACGGAAGATCGGGAATTATTCTTACAACATTCAAAAACCTAATGGTTTGTGGAATAATGAAATGGGCTACGGCAGGATAGATGCGATGCGTTCGCTGGCTTTAACACCACGTGGACCCGATTCTATATATGATCAAACACCGCCAATAATATCATTCTCAGCGCCGCAATCAGAATACTTAAAAGATGTTGTATCATTTACAGCTAACATTACTGATAACGAGAAGGTTGCTTCGGGTATGAACTTGCCCCGTTTATACTATTATACTACAGAAAACAGAACGATAAAGATCTTTGAAGGGATACCTTTATCCGATAATAATTATACATTTACCCTGCCTAAGGTTGTTTATGAGGCTAAAATATATTATTATATAGCAGCACAAGATGCATCATCAAACAGAAATATTACTACATATCCCCTGGGCGGCGGCGGCATAAATCCTCCCGGTACAATTCCACCGCCGCGTTATATGTTCCTGCAAAATACAAATTATACTGATACATCTTTTTACAGCATAGATGTTCCTAAAATTGTTGATCCCGAGCATGAAGTTACTCTGTTATCGAATCTGAGCTGTCCTATAAGTAAGTCTGTATTAAAACTAAAATGTCTAATAATAATAGAACACGACTGGGTTCAGGATCTTAGTGTAAGCCTGACTTCACCGGCAGGAACGGAAATAGTCCTCACTACCGGAGTAGGATATGGTCAGAGTAATTACTTAAATACTGTTTTTGATGATTATGCAGAAAAATCGATAACGGATACAAGCAATAGAGGACCGTATACAGGATCTTTCAGGCCAATAGAGTCATTATGGCTTCTCAATGGTGAAAATTCTTATGGACAGTGGCATTTGAAAGTTGTGGATAACGGCAGGGGAGTGCATGGAAGCTTACTATACTGGAAATTATTTTTCAGGTTTTCCGACCGTGAAGAAATTGCATCTCCGCCTATGGCTTATCAATTAGTCGAAAACTACCCCAATCCTTTTAATTCCAGTACACGTATTGTTTTTAACTTACCTCAGGCAGCAAAAACAAAAATAGTGATACATGATGTGCTCGGCAGGCAGGTAACAACTATACTCGATGAGTATCGTGAAGCTCAATATCGAGATTATATCGATTTTAATGCAAACGATGTGCTAGTTAACGACGGTAGGGGTTTAGCCAGCGGAGTATATTTTTATTCGTTGTATATTTTTGACAATCTGATAGATACGAGAAAAATGGTTCTTTTAAAGTAGCAGAATTTAAGAACAGTCCCATTGATAACCATTAATGATTTACGTGGTAGAAAGAGATTTTTCGGTATTTTTAAAAATTTTTTTAAATTTTTTATTTTAAATAACTTATAAATTAATAAACGTAATGCAATATTTATATAAAGTGTTACATTAAGTGTTATAAAATACGGTATTGACAACAATATATGAATATTGTATTTTGTTGTAGTTCGAGCTACGACAATTTACCAGAAGTCAATATGAAAGACGTAACTAAAAAAATAGAAGCATTAGGATTTTCCACTTATGAGGCTAAGGTATTCTGGGTATTATATCAGGGATTTAGCATGTCAGCTGCCGACGTAGCTAAGGAAGCAAAAATTCCGAGACCTTCGGTATACGAGATACTTCGTTCATTCGCGCATAAAGGTATCTGTAATGAAGTTAAGACTCCTACCAAATTGTTGTATGAAATGGTTGACACGGATGTAATACAAGATAAGATAGAGAATGACATTTATAAGACATATACAACAAAACAGCGTGATCTTAAGGAATGTTTTACTGAAATCAAACCATTATACAAATCAAAACGTCCACCTGAGTATAGAGTAGACGTCGAGTTAATCAAAGGTTATAACACACACAGACAATATAAGTTTTTGGATCTCATTAAAAATTCTAAACAAGCTATTCTGTTAATGAACCGCTTCGAAGGCAATGTTTCGCCCGATCTCGATGAAGAAGGAAAGAGGTTTTATTCGAGGGGTGGTAAGTTTAAATCAATTTACGAAACAAGCAGTAACTTTAAAATTAAAATAAATGACAGGTGGCAGAACGTTACTCGTGAAAGTTTAATCAGTTTATGTGAATCGTTCGAAAAACAGGGAGAGGAGATAAAACTGCTGGATAATGTTCCGCAGATAATGGCAGTATTCGATCAAAAAATAGTTTATTTCAGATTGTTCGATGAATCCATACCAAAATCCGAAAGGTCCGATATTATAATAAAAAATAAAAAATTTGCAGAGTTTATAACTAACCTTTTCAATTTGTATTGGGACAAGGCAGATACATTAGAAAATTTTAAAAAAATATTAACAAAATAAAAAAATATAATTTAGTAGGGGGCTATAAATGAATAATTCTTACAATTTCTTCTTAAAGTTCTGTGTGAATTTCGTTTTCATTTGCTTATTTTCCGGTTTGGTATATTCACAGGGATCAGTTTCGGGGACTGTAATGTATAATGATAATAATCAACCGGTTTCAGCGGGTCACGTGAAAGCATACGACCTGAATGGTATTGAGATAGCTAACACAACGATTAATCAGGACGGAAGCTATTTGTTTCTGAGTCTTCCTCCGATTGGGCTTGATATAATAGGTTTCCCTGATGATGAGCTTGGCGACTTCATAGCTACGTACCATCCGAATAAAGAGGATTGGGAAACTGCGGTTTCAATTTATCCATTTGTTAATCTAACTGATATCAATATATATGTACAACGTTCGCCGGGACATTGCAGTCCGTTCAGTTCATATATCAATGGTACAATAACATCCGAAGGATTGCCTCTGAAGGATGCTGTGGTTTATGCAAAGGTAAATGGCGTATCTAGACAATGCGGAGTAACGGACGCAAATGGTAAATATAAGATAAACGGTCTTACCGAAGGCGATTACATACTGGTTGTCCACAGGATAGGATGTGTTTCCACTCAGACCTCGGTCAGTGTAAAATATCCGGGACTGGAAATGATTGATTTCAACCTGAACAAGGTGGTAAAGCCGAAGACCAATTCAATTATCAAAGAATTCAAATTAATGCAAAATTATCCGAATCCGTTCAACCCTTCAACAAAAATTTCATTTGACCTGCCCTGGGCGGGTAATGTGAAGCTGACCGTATATAATTCACTTGGTCAGTTTGTGAAAGAGCTTTTAAACGAATATAAGGAAGCGGGTTCATATACAACAGAGTTTAACGCTAATACCCTTTCGAGCGGCGTGTATTTTT
>JBEKSX010000004.1:0-48781 GCA_049516635.1 Ignavibacteria bacterium
GTTTAAAAATGTTGAAAATAAATAATTATTTGAGATTTTATAGCTATAAGAATCTGTTAATCTTTATAAATTGTTAGATATTATGCATATACATTTATTATTACCAATACTTTTGCTAAATTTGTCAGATAAATACTAAATTTGAAAAATTCTAATCAAATACGTCAGGAATTCCTTGATTTCTTCAAGTCGAAAGGACATACGATTGTCCCCTCTGCACCGGTTATTCCTTCGGATGATCCCACTTTGCTTTTTACAAATGCAGGGATGAACCAGTTCAAGGATGTATTTCTGGGAACGGGTAAAAGGGATTATACCCGCTGTGCTGATACTCAAAAATGCCTGCGTGTGAGCGGTAAACACAATGACCTTGAAGAAGTAGGTCATGACGGAACCCATCATACATTTTTTGAAATGATGGGCAATTGGTCTTTCGGTGACTATGGCAAAAAAGAAGCAATTGCCTGGGCATGGGAGCTGTTTACAGAGGTCTGGAAGTTACCTAAAAATAAGCTCTGGGCAACGGTTTATACAACCGATGATGAAGCTTACGAATACTGGAAGTCAGAAACGGATATAGACCGCACTCACATATTAAGATTCGGTGAGAAGGATAATTTTTGGGAAATGGGAGAAACAGGTCCATGCGGACCGTGTTCAGAAATTCACATTGACCTGACCGAGAACGAATGCAAGGCTGAAGATATTAATACGGGTATAAATGAGACCGAGCTGTGGAACCTGGTATTCATCCAGTACAACCGTGATGAAAAAGGAGAGCTGCATGATCTTCCGAAAAAGCATGTTGATACTGGTATGGGATTTGAAAGGACTGTATGTATACTGCAAAATAAGTCCTCAAATTATGAGACCGATATATTTCTCCCGCTAATTAATGAATTAATAAATCTTACTGGTAAGGAATATTCCGGAGAAAAACATACGTCTGCAATGAATGTGATCGCGGATCACATCAGGGCTCTTTCATTTGCAATTGCAGACGGCGGATTCCCTTCCAACGAAGGCAGAGGATATGTACTGCGTAGGATCCTCAGACGTGCGGCAAGATACGGCAGAAATCTTGGAATGAGAATACCTTTCATATACAATCTTGTTGATCCGCTTGTAGATAAAATGGGCAGTGTATTCCCTGAGATCAAAGAGAAAAAAAATGATATAAAGAAAATAATAAAAGCAGAGGAAGAAAGCTTTAACGAGACTCTGGATAGAGGACTGGTATTCTTCAATGAAGAAATAGATAATATGAAGAGATCGGGCTCGAATGTATTTTCGGGTGATGTTGCTTTTAAGCTTCATGATACATACGGTTTTCCCATAGATCTGACACAGTTAATGGCGAAAGAAAAGGGATATACGATTGATACAAATAAATTCGACGAGTTAATGAAAGAACAGAGGGAAAGGGCGAGAAGTGACAGATTAAAGGATATTTTTGAAAAATTAGATTATTCTTTAAATGTAACAAATAAGAACATCAATGATATCATTACTGATAATTTTATTAAATTTATTCAGTATCGATCTTCAGATTTCAAAGATGTAGAAATAAATAGTTTTATAGAATATATTAATAATTTTCGTTCATACTTATTTGCGGAAACTTATAAGGTTGAAATTCCTGGAGTTCAAACAAATATGTATAAAGATAATTTGAATGCGCTGAACAAGAAGTTAAAATTTACTGAAACAATGAGACATTTACTTTCCAGTTTGATAATTGAAAAGTATGGTACATCATTTCCGGAAATTAGGAAATTCAGTAAGAAAATATAATTTTTAAATGATATGGATGAATTTGATAAAGAACGAATAAAAGAAATAATTGAAAATAAATTAAGTATTAATTACATTCCCTATAATGTTGAAAAAGACGGCGTTAGAACATTATTGTATTATGCTCATCCAAGAATGGATAAAAATTTAACCTTAGTATTTCTACGGGATAATCCATTTTATTCTGAATCTGGCGGGCAGGTGAGTGATGAAGGTTATATAGAGTTACCTGACAACAGAAGATTAGAAGTTCTAAAATCAGAAAAAGATTATGTAATAGTTGATGGAGACCAGGGAGATATCCCAATTATTTTACCAGTAATTGCAAGGATAGATTATCCACGCCGTCGTTCCATACAACGCAACCACTCCGCTACGCACCTTGTTCATGAAGCGTTACGAAGGGTACTGGGTCCGCATGTAAGACAGATGGGCTCTTATCTTGACGATAAAATATTACGTTTCGATTTCCCGCACTATCATAAAGTTACGCCGCAGGAGATCAGGGAGATAGAAGATATCGTAAATGCAAAGGTTAATGAAGAGATCCGGGTCGAAGCAGAAACGATGCCTATCGGGCAGGCTGAGAAGATTCCGAACATAAAAAAGTACTTCGGGGATAAATATGGCGATATCGTAAGAGTTATTAAGATGGATCCTGCCTACAGCGTTGAATTTTGCGGGGGTACGCATGTAAACAACACTTCCGATATCGGGTTATTTAAAATAGTTAAGGAAGAAAGCGTATCATCCGGAATACGCAGGATATTCGCCAGAACAGGGGAGGGAATTCTCAGGTATATGGATGAAAGGTTATTAGATATTGAAAAACTGATAAATGAACTTCCTGAAAAGTATTCAAATAACTTTAAATCTGCTGTTCAGGAGTTTAAAGTTAATCTCAAAGAATTGGATTTCAGGGATACAGGCACGCTCAGTAAAATACTCGAATACCAGGATGCAACCATTGCCTCGCTATATGACTTAAGGGAAAAGTATCTCGAAGAAAAGAAGCAAGCTGAAAAGCAGCTTGTAAAACAAAAGATAAATGAGGCAGTCGAATTACTGGATAAGTTGATTATTAATGCAGATTCACTGGACGGATTGAAGATAGTTACTTCCGATTTTAAAGGGAGAAATATGGATGAACTGAAAGAGATTGGTGATTCATTAAGAATAAAAATAGGAAGCGGTGTGGGTCTGCTTTACTCCGTTGATAATGATAAAGTAAATTTAGTGGCGGTTGTCAGTGATGATCTAATAAAAGAAAAAGGATTAAGTGCAGGTAAGATAGCGAATGAAGTTGCAAAGATACTGGGTGGGGGCGGTGGCGGAAGGCCTCATCTGGCAACTGCGGGGGGCAAGGATGTATCTAAGATCAATATTGCATTAGGAGAATTTAAAAACATAGTTAATAAATATTTAAACACAAATAAATGAAAGCAATAATTCCGGCAGCAGGTGTAGGGATACGACTGCGCCCGCATACTTATTCCATACCGAAGATCCTCTTGAATGTTGCTGGCAAACCTATGATAGCTCATCTTACCGATGAGCTGGTGAATGTAAAAGAGATTGACACTATAATAATCATTGTAGGTCACCTTGGCGATAAAGTACAGGATTTTATTAATGATAGATATGCTTCTAATAAAAATGTTAAGTTTAAGTTCGTAGAACAGAAAGAAATGAACGGCCTGGGTCATGCTGTATACCAGGCAAAAGAATTCCTGAAGAACGAACCGGTTGTCATTATTTTAGGTGATACAATATTTGAGTTTAAGATGGATGATTTCTTCCATCTGGAAAATTCTGCTATCGGGGTGAAAGATGTGGATGACCCGCAAAGATTCGGTGTGATAGAAACACGGAACGGTTTTATATCAAAAATGGTAGAGAAACCCTCGGGACCGGAGGTTACGCCAAGTAAAAAGGCGATTGCGGGGCTGTATCTGATAAAGAATTCCGACAGACTGTTCCGCTCCCTGGAGTATATCATGGAGCATAATATCAGGACGCAGAATGAATTCCAGCTAACAGATGCACTCCAGAACATGATTGAGAACGGCGAGAAAATGATACCGTTTGAGATACAGAATTGGTTCGATTGCGGAAAGCCGGAAACGCTCCTGAGCACAAACGAATATCTTCTGAAGAAGAATTTCTCTAAGCAGAAATACCCTGAATACTCAACGGCACTGATAATCCCCCCGGTATTTATCGGTGAGAACTGTGATATTAAAAATTCAATAATAGGTCCTTACTCCACAATCGGTAATAATACAAGCATTAAAGATACTGTTGTGGAACATTCAATTGTGGGAGATAATTCGCAAATAGAAAATACGATACTCCACCATTCGATCATTGGTTCGGAAGCAATCGTAAAAGGAAGTTATAGGCAGATGTACATAGGTGATTCGACTGAGATTACTTTTTAGGTCCTTTCCGACCCATTCGCATTGCGGGATCAAAAATGAGGTTGGGAAGGTACTTTACGATTCGTGACAGCATCACGGTACCAAACGGGAATTGAACGATGCTTCTTTTTTTCTCGATGCCTTTACGTATAATTTTTGCAGCTTTTTCCGGTTCTATAAGAAAAGGCATATAAAACTCGTTCTTTGCAGTCATTGCGGTCCTTACAAAACCGGGTTTAACCGTAATGACATCTATATTATATTTTTTCAGCTCTACACGCGCTGATTCAAGGAAAATACTGGCTGCGGCTTTGCTGGCACAATAACTGGAGGAACCTCCATAACCGCGGACATCAGCAAGTGAAGAGACTCCGGCTATGGTCCCATGACCCTGTTCTTTCATCAGAGGAATTAAAAATTCGAGGAAATGTGCAATACCGAAAACATTGGTCTCAAATACTTTTTTGAAATCCCCGCTTTTAAAATTACCGAGCCACTCGGGAATTCCAATACCAGCATTTAGTATTGTGAGATCTATTGTTCCCAGTACTTTCTTCGAATAATTAACGCTTTCTTCAACCTGTGTGATATCGGTGACATCGCATTTTTTAAAAAAGGCCTTTCCTCCGAGAGAGGTTATGTCATCGGCAACCGATTCGATGGCTGATTTGTTTCTGGATAACAGGACTAGGTCGGAACCGTTAGAAGCATATTCTAAAGCAAGCGCTTTACCTATTCCTTGTGATGCACCGGCGATGATTACATTTTTATACATCATTGATGTTACAAATTTACGGTAAATAATTGATTATAAAAACATAACTTCAGGATTCTTCATATTATTTTTAGAATTCTATTTTTAGATTATTAAACTAAAAATCAAATAAAAAAATATGCCCGGCAGAAAACATTCTAAGATCAAAAAAGAGCACGAAAAGTATATTTCCAATATCAATAAATTAAGCAAACCCGGATCGAAAAATAAAAGCAAGTATCTTACGGGAAATAAGATCTACTACGAAAAGATCAAGAGGGGTATTTCGGTAAGTGAATTAGTAGATTCTTATTTCCAGGCGTACAATTCCGCACGGCTGGCTGAAGCATGCAGTATATTTGTAAATAAATGTCTTGATGATGATGTTACTGTCGGGATGAGCCTGACAGGTGCATTAACTCCCGCAGGGCTAGGTTCAGCTGTGATACCACTGATCGAGAATGGATTTGTCGATTGGATAGTTTCAACAGGTGCGAATATGTACCACGATACACATTTTGCTCTCGGTCATTCTTTGTTCAAAGGGAGCCCGTTCATGGATGATGTTAAGCTGCGTAAGGAATGGGTTATAAGGATCTATGACGTTCTGTTTGATGCCGATGTACTCTACCATACAGATGCATTTTACCGAAAACTGATAATGCTGCCTGAATTCCAGAAGAAATTATCCACGAGTGAATTTCATTACCTGGTGGGTAAATATCTAAACACGATCGAAAAGCATTTAGGGGTTGAAAGCGGTTCTGTGCTTTCCGCAGCTTACAGGTGTGGTGTACCTGTCTATACTTCATCTCCCGGGGACAGTTCCATCGGGATGAACGTGGCTGCAGTTGAGCTTGAGGGCAGCAAAATGCAATTTGATGTGAACCGCGATGTCAATGAAACTGCCGCAATCGTCTTAAATGCTAAGAAAAGAGGAAACAAAGGCAAGCAGGGTAGAAGTGCTGTGCTGATATTTGGCGGTGGTTCACCTAAGAATTTTATGCTTCAAACCGAACCGCAGATACAGGAAGTCCTGGGAATACAGGAGAAGGGGCATGATTATTTTCTACAGTTCACTGATGCGCGTCCCGATACGGGCGGGCTTTCAGGTGCTACTCCTTCGGAAGCAGTTAGCTGGGGAAAGATAGATCCTAATCGGCTTCCTGATTCTATCGTTTGTTATACCGATACGACAATTGCCATGCCGATATTGACATCCTATGCTTTGAACAAACATAGACCCAGAAAACTAAAGCGATTGGCAGAGAAAAGGGATGAGTTGATGGAGTTTTTAAAAAAGGAATATAAAAAAGCAAATAAGTAACTTATTTAGGTAATTAATCCTGATTTAATCATATTAAGAATAATCCATCGTATTTCCTGAGATCAATTGGCAAAAAAGGCAAAAAGTTCTAAACGGCAGCAAATAGCACAGACTTCAAAAGCATCAAAAACAAAACAACCTGTATTTGAGGATAATAAATACTTTATATACGGGCTCTTCTTTGTATTTTCAATTCTAGTATATTTAGCATCTACTTACAAAATAACCGGTGATGATGATTTCTTCTGGCATCTTGCTACAGGCAGGTATATTGTTGAAACTAAGGTAGTACCCGATAAGGATATTTTCGGATTCGCAACACAGGGTGTCGAATGGATGCCGTTCGAGTGGGGCTGGGACCTTTTGACATATGGTCTTTATAATATCGGAGGTTACAATATTATTATGATATTCCGTTCTCTGGTATTTGTTTTTATATTCTATTTGTATTTTGTAACTCTTCGTAAGTTTAAGATTAATTCGGTTGTCATCTTCATCCTCCTTTTTATCCTTCTTATTGCTATCATGGACAGACTGTCACCGCGGCCTCATATCATAACCTATGTATTCTTCGTGACGGAAATATGCCTTTTAATGTGTTTCCGATATTTCGACAGAGATAAATATTTGAAAAAATTATATTTTCTTCCTTTTATATTTCTGTTATGGGGAAATATTCATATGGGTGTGCTTGCGGGAGGACTGCTTCTGTTTATTTTTACTATTTCAGAGATCCTCATTTATTTATATCCTGGAAGGTTTTCTTCAGCTGAGATCAAGCCTTTAACCCCAAAACAGCTAAAAACATTATTTATTATTTCCGTATTATGTGCATTGGTTCTCCTGCTTAATCCGCATGGGCTGCGGACCTACATTTACGCGTATGATCACACAAAAATGAAGTTGCTCGAAACAGTGAACGAATGGCGAAGCCCGTTTGATGAATTCTTCGGAAGCGGATTTATAGTTTTATTATACAAAGTATTCCTATTCAGCGGAGTTTTAATTTTAATATATTCATATTTAAAGAAAGACCTTACATTCGCACTGGTTTATCTGGGTTTTATCTGGTATTCAGTCAGAGCAATAAGGTTCACGGTAGACTATGAAATAATAATAACATTCTTCCTTGCAGTTTCCATTAACTACTTCGTTATGAAATCAGGCAAAAGTACCTCCTTTGGAAAGAGAGTTAATTTTGTTCTTTACAATAACGGAGTAAAAGTGGTGCTTGCTGTATTTTTTATTTATATTATCACCCAGATACCCTCGGGTAACATATATAATACTCTCAAATATTACCGGGTATTCGGTTACGGGGTGAACGGTGATTTTATCCCGGTCCAGCTGTTCGATTTTATGAAGCAGAATAATATAACGGGCAAGCCGTATAACCAGTTCGGGACCGGCGGGTACCTGGTATGGAATTTTCCTGACCAGAAAAATTTCATCGACAGCAGAAACCTGAACGATGTGATATTCAATGAGTATGATTGGATCATGATGAAACACCCCGGGTTCGAAAAGAAGATCGATGATTACGGATTTGATTACGTTATCTATCTCGATCCCGACCTTATAAGAAGACCCAATGACCTGCAGAGGAATGTTGTGTCATATTTTGCAAATAATAAGAACTGGAAACTTGTGTTCTGGGATGATAAGTCAATGCTTTTCTTAAAAGATGAGCAGAAGTTCAGGGACATTATCGACAAATATGAGTATAAGATCCTCAAACCTTACACCGCATTGTTTAACAGGGCTGAATTTGAAAAAAGTGCAAGGCAGGATTTACAACAAACAAAAGATGAGTTGAATAGAAAAGGTGTAACAGAACCTCAGGGTATCATTTACCAGAGCATTGATCAGGAATTGAGAAGCAAAATTCCCGGTTTGTAAATAAAGAGTGATCTTTCAGGAGTTCAGATCTCTCCAATCCGGTTTATGTTTTCCCCGGATTCTCTTTTTACGTACCATTCTTTCGCGAACATCAGGATAATTGAAACAGTTGGTAAAGCGATGAGCAACCCTAAGAACCCGAAGAAGTAAGAAAAAACGAGCAGTGATAAGATTAAAACAGCAGGATGAAGGCCTATTTTCTTACCGATTATTCTCGGAGCAAGGAATGAGGTTTCGAGTATATTCAGAGCAATGTATGTTAAAATTGTAAGCGGTGCCTGGATCAAGGGGTTTCCGCTGAACAGAGCAACAAGTGTGCTCAGAACAAGGCTTATCAGGAGACCAAAATAAGGTATGAGGTCAAGCAGTCCGGAAAGAGCACCCAGAAGTATTGAATATCTTATGCCGATAATTGAAAGAATTATTGCCATCAGCGTTCCGTTAATAAAAGCTACGATGAGAGCACCCCTTAAATATCTTCCCAGCAGCTCATCAATTTGATGATAATATTTTACATATTTTTCCCTTGCATTGACAGGGAATAATTTTTTCGTACCGGATTTGATCTTTTCGAAATCCTTCAAAATATAGAATGTAATGAAGGGAATAATGATAATATTAATTATCTGAGAAAGTATTATCGAGAGTCCGGTGAAAATACCGGACAAACTTCCTACGAAAGCATAGAATATTTGATCGAATCTTCCCGGCAATTCATTTACTATCTTATTTTGCAGGTCCTGAGTGGGAATTCCGGTTGTAGATAACCAGGGTATCAAGACTACCTGGAACCAACCCTGAACACCCTTGAATGTCATTGGCAGTGTGTTAATAAACTCAGTGAACTGTAATATTATTACAGGAACGATAAAAATTGCTGCCAGTACAATTATAGCTATGAATCCGATGAGGATAAGCAGGCAGGAGAGAGTACGCGGAATCTTCTTAGTAGTTAATTTATCTACAAGCGGATTTAATATATAAGAAATAAGAAAAGCTATTATGAACGGGATCAAAATCTGCGAAAGAGAATGAAGGAACCATAGAGTGAATATTATTACAGATAGCCATAACAACACCCTTATCAGACGGCTTCGTTTAAATGGGAGGAGTATAAAAAGGATAACACCAAGAACAATGAATGGGGATTTAAAAAGTTCCGTGACCGTAAAAAGGACGCCGAACAATACTAAGGCGGTAATTGAAATAATTACCTCATATGTCCTAACGGATTGTTCTTTTAATTCATCCATTTTCTATTCCTGTGTGTCCAAAACCCCCTGAATCGCGTTTTGTTTCGGACAACTTATCTGTTAAAATAATATCTGCTCTTTCAACTTTACAAATTACAAGCTGTGCTATCCTGTCACCAAATTTCACCGTAAAAGGGATATTACTGAAA
The DNA here is from genome assembly GCA_049516635.1 of Ignavibacteria bacterium. Classification (GTDB taxonomy): domain Bacteria; phylum Bacteroidota; class Ignavibacteria; order Tepidaquicellales; family OLB5; genus JBEKSX01. The sequence goes on from JBEKSX010000004.1 coordinate 9,597, forward strand.
TTTGTGAGAAGTATTTTAACTTCACCTCTGTAGTCGGCGTCGATAGTCCCGGGGGAATTAATTATACCAATATTGTGATTTACCGCTAGTCCGCTGCGGGGTCGTATCTGTCCCTCATAACCCGCTGGGATTTCAATTATGATATTAGTCGGTATCGGTTTGGTTTCCATAGGCAAAAGAATTATGCTTTCTATAGACGCTGAAGATATATCGAGACCAGATGCATGCTCTGATGCATAATAGGGGAGCGGGTTTGAAATTGACTCTTTTATTTTATGAATTTTTATTTGCATAAAATTCTAATACCGCTAAACAGAATCGAAAATCATGGAAAATATATTGATAAAAAGGCAGGTATATACCTGCCTTCATTGACTAATGATCTTAATATGAATGACTGGAACCTATGATTGCAGCCAGGAAAACGAAATATATGATGAGAGCAATTCCGGCCAGGATATTAAGAATTACGTTAATAATTCCAAGCCACATACCTACTTTTGCCATTCCTTTACCGGCAGCGGACGATTCTCCTCTATCGATCTTATTTAATTCCATTTTGCCCACTATCCATGCCGCAATACCGCCAATCATAGGACAGATGAAATAAGAAATAATACCAAGGACCAGAGCTGTAATAGCCATACCGCTTGCGCTCCCGCCGGGCTGCATGGAAACCGGAGGAGGCGGGGGAGGAGGAGCCATTCCCGAAGGCGGGATTGGAGGCGGTACCGGTGTACCTATATCTTGTTGAAATAGTATATATTGTTTCATATAATTCTATTTAATTAAGTTTATAAAATAATTTTTAATTAAATAATAAAAAAACCGGATTGTTTCATAGAGAATCCGGTTTTATATTTTAGATTTCAAATCGATTATTAACTCTTCGAGTTTTTGAGTATATCTTCTATTACAGTTGGTAACTGGGCTTTAATAGAACTTTTAGCAATGAACCCGTCAGCGCGAAATTCATCTGCTAATTCTTTATAAACCGAATCTTCGTATAATGTGAGTATGATCACAGATTTTTCAGGCCATTTTTCTTTAATCGTTTTGGTAGCGTCCAGCCCGGATTGGTTAGGCATGCTTAGGTCCATTAATATGAGGTCCGGATCGAGAGAAATTGTTTTTTCTAATACATCGACTCCATCTACAGCTTCACCGACGATTTCGACTCCGGGAAGTGAATTAATATACTGTAGCAATAGCTGCCTGAAGTTATCATTATCATCGCAGAGCAGTATTTTTATTTTAGCTTTTTCCATTCAGATGCGCTCTCCAAAAATTAATATAAGGTACAATTTTTGGATAAGGGTAATACAGATAAAATATAAAAATTTATCATCAAATAAAACAATTAAGGAGAAATTTAGATATAAATTCAAATGATATCAATTTTTTGCCGTGCTTAGCTTTTGCTGTGTTCTCTGTATCACTTCCAGAATTTCTTTATGTATATCATCCGAATTTTTCCCGATATATTTATCCACGCGATAAACCTCGGCGAGTTTCCTGTAAGATTGCCCTTCATTAATAGATATCATTACGACGGTGACGTCAGGAAATTTATCCTTAATTGTGCTTAACGCTTCAATCCCTGATTTTTTCGGCATAATAATATCCAGTATTATCAGATCCGGGTATGTAGCTTCTGCCTTTTTAATAGCATCCTCACCATCTATGGCTTCTCCAACAAGTTCTACACCCGGTATAGATCTGATGTACTGGGCTAATGCGTTTAAAAAATCAGGATTATTATCAGCAATCAAGACTCTAACTGGTTGTTCGGTTGTATTCATGATAAGCCCTTTCTATAATAGGTTTATGTTAATATTATATAAAATCATTATTGTTTCAATATCATAAAGATCCGGGTCTTTGCAATTCATCTATCAGTTTATTTCAATAAGCCCTTTTTCGATAGCATAACGTACAAGCCCGGCGGTGTTCTTTATCGACAGTTTGTGCATGATATTTTTCCTATGAGTATCGACTGTATTGTAACTAATAAACAGTTTATTGGCGATTTCCTGATTAGAGTGTCCCTCGGCAATGAATTTAAGTATCTCTATCTCTCTCTTAGTAAGAGGAACCTCTTTATAAGTTTCGCTTTTCTCAGTATCCTTTGCGCTTCTAATATAATTATCAATGATAAGTTTTGAAATATCTTTGCTGAAAAAGTTCTCTCCCGCTGCAACGGTTTTTACAGCTTGTAAAAGCTCATCCTTATCCGTATTTTTCAATACAAAACCTTTTGCACCCGAACGTATTATCTGGTTCAGATACTCCTGGTTATCGTGCATGGTCAATACCAGGATTTTTGCTTCAGGATCGTTTTCTTTAATGATACGTGTTGCTTCAATACCGTTCATGCCCGGCATGGAAATATCCATTATTACAAGGTCCGGTTTCAATGTATTGTATTGATTAACAGCATCCTCACCATTTGCAACTTCCCCGACTACGGAAATATTACCCAGGGTCAGTAATATGTTTTTTAAGCCGTCACGTACCACTTCATGATCGTCAGCAATGAGGATTTTAATATTTTTCATCGGTAATTGAGTTATTTTTACTGATTTTGAAAAAAATCAAGATTTATTTCTAGTAAAATTTCTGTTCCATGGCCGACACTGGAAAGTATCTCTATTTTTCCCCCTACCAATTCGGCTCTTTCTTTCATATTAAGCAAGCCGAATCCTCTTCCCGGTTGTTTAGATTTGTTCGCACTGTCAATATCGAATCCTTTTCCGTTATCTTTGACCCTTACATATACATTTTGTTCTTTTCTGAACAGGTCGAGGGATACCTCCGTTGCTTCGGCATATTTACTGATATTATTGAATGATTCTTGAATTATTCTGTAAATTGCAATTTCTACTTTCGGGTTAATTCTTTCTAAAAGCTGAGAAACCTGGAATTTTACCTTGATTCCGGTCAATTTAGAGAACTCCTGGCATAATATTCTTAGAGCCGGTATCATACCAAAATCATCAAGAGTAGTGGGTCTCAGGTCATGGGCTATTCTTCTAGCTTCTACAATTGCCTTGCTGATAATAGTATCAATCTGCTTAATAATGTCCGTAGCTTTATCTTTATTCTGGTTTTGAGCAAATTCAATCATTCCTATGTTCAATTTAGCCGCACTAAGAAGCTGACCCAGACCATCATGCAGCTCTCTCGATATTCTCCGGCGTTCATTTTCTTGGGCATCGATTACAGCTAAGGAGCGTATTCTGTGTTCAAGTAGTTTTTGATGTTCTTCTTCCGCTCTTTTTCTCTCTATAGCATAACGGATTGATCTGATCAGCACATTACCCTGCACATTATCTTTGACAAGGTAATCCTGTGCCCCTTTCTGGACAGCAGAAATGGCTGTCGTTTCATCATTTAATCCTGTAAGAACGATTATCGGTATATTAGGTGAAGTAGAAAAGATCTTGTCGAAACTCTTAAGTCCTTCGCTATCAGGCAGTTTAAGATCTAAAAGGATGATATCAATGTATTCGCTTTCAAGGATGTCTATACCATCACTCAATTTAACACAAATTTGAAGGTTAAAGGTGATATTCTTAACCTCAGAAAGGTATTCTTTGATCAATCTGGCATCACCCGGATTATCTTCAATCAAGAGAATATTTATCAGATTAGCTGAATCTCTGTTATAATATGTACTTTCTACCAATATAGTATTTAATTGATATCACTAACTAAAATCATTAATCGGTTAGCGTAATATAATAGCTAAAATTAATATAAAAAATAATAATTTTAATAACAAAAATTTATACATTAGATGGCACTTTACTAGCTGTTTTAGGTAATTTTACTGTTTTTAGCCAAAAATTATCGATTGAATTTATTATTTTAATAAAATTATCAAGTTCTACCGGTTTTGTTATATAACAATTAGCTTTTAAAGCATAAGAAGTTAGAATATCCTCTGAATTTCTTGAGGTTGACAAAATAATCACCGGTATAGTCTTTAGGTTGAGATCGGATTTGATCACTGCTAAAACTTCTCTCCCGTCCATTTTGGGAAGATTCAGATCGAGAAGTATGATATCAGGATCTGGAGAATTAGAATACTTTCCTTGTTTTCTCAAATATTTCAATGCTTCAATACCGTCTTCTACTGAGTCAATTTTGTGGCACTCTGTACACTCTTTAAATGCTTCGATCGTTAGCAGTATATCGCCTGGATTATCTTCGATTAATAATATTTGAGCCATTCGGATATCTTATTTTTAATGTGGAATTGAAAACGTAAAAATGCTACCGTTTCCCGGTACAGATTCTACCCATATTTTTCCCTGATGCAGTTCTACAATTTTTTTGCATATTGCCAGACCCATTCCTGAACCTTGAAATGCTGAATGGTTATTAAGTTTTTGGAAAAAATCGAATATTTTATCTTTATGAATATTATCAATACCAATACCATTATCTTTTACTTTAAAATAGTACATATTTTCATCCCTTTCGCAGGAAACATCCACAACAGGTGAATCATTATTATTAAATTTTATGGCATTGTTTAATAATTGGTTTACCATAAGAGAAATCAGTTTATAGTCAGCTTTAATATTGGGAAGATTCCTGCATGTTATCTTTATTTCATTCTTTGAGAAATTTCTTTTCAGTTCGGCTATGGATTTTGCAAAAAGTTCATTAGTATCGATATCAGTGATATGCATGGATTGTATATTGATCCTTGAATATACAAGAAGATCATCCAGCATAGCTTTTATTCTTTTGACCCCTTCAACCGCGTATTCTATAAATTCATCAGCATCTTTATCGAGTTTTCCAACGTATCTTTTTTGTAGCAATTGTACATAGCTGCTCACCATTCTGAGCGGTTCCTGCATATCGTGCGAAGCAATGTAAGTAAAATTATCCAGCTCCCTGTAAGCATTGTCAGCTTTTTCCTTTAAAATTCTTATTAATTCACTCTGATCTTTAATCTCTAAAATTGGATCAATAAATTTAGCCGATTCATTACTTAAAGAAATATCTATACCTGTACCATATCCATGCTGCTGCAATATATTTTTAATATTCTCGGCATCTGCAGCATCATTATGCATAATTGTAATAACAGGTTTATTCATCAAAAAGCGTAATTCATTTGGTACAATACTTAAGGCTATTAATATCTTTATGGATATTGAATAAATATTTTGAGGATAAGTATCTGAAACTTAAAGATATGTATTAAATATGCCGTAAATATATTCCGATAATTTTAATAATTTAATTTTAAAAAAAAATTCTGCAATCGAAACTTACAATTGCAGAATTTTTTTGATTGCATTTTAATTTTGTATAAGCTTAGATCTTAAATCATATAATTATGATAAAAAAATCAATGTTTATTTCTTTTCGCGTTCATCAAAGAAATCACCGAGTTTGAACCTAATATTCAGGAATGAAGTAAGTAATCCAAACCTGTTATTATCTAGCTTGGATAACCTGATCGACGGTCCGATTGCAAATGAGTTCAAGGCAAAGCCCTCTGCGATATTGGAAACCATAATTTCGATAAGAAGCTGGAAGTTTCTTATCTTTTTGAGAGTTGCGTTAACCCTAAAATCGAACACAGAACCAACGAGCCTGCTCTCACGTGTAAACAAACCGATGTTTATCTCGTTTGCAAAGTATCCTACATAAAATTCTGTCCTTGTTGAACCAAACATCCTGAAAGGATATCTAAATTCACCGATCAGCTGGGTACCTGTAATAATGTTATTCGGCATAACTGTAGAATCAACCTGGTTACGGAAAGTGTACAGAGGTGGACCGCCTCCGGGTGGTACACCGGTTTCTTTGATCTCGCTATAGACACCAAACATGAGAAAGTTACCCAAAGGAATTGTATATGTCAACTCGATACCTCTAGGTGGTGTAAATATTGCATTATATTGTTTCCAAGGTTTATTTTCTACGCTATCGGTACCCAGTGCATGTGTGTTCATTTCCCTAATCCTGGTGACGTAGCTGATGGAGACACCGAGTATATTAAATCCGACAGCGATTTGGTCGCTTTCAAACGGTCCGGCATATTTATTGCCCATACCGAAAGTAAAACCGATTGATCTTTTTATAGGTATGCCGAGGCGTTCCCAGCCAAAAAGAGTGAAATATGGATTAATATATGCTGTGGTATTACGAATGATTCTCTCTTTTTTGGGAGGTGCAACGAATTCTTTTATTTTTATCTGTCTGATGACATCTAAAAATACGCTAGCATAGTCTAGTTTTCTCTGGTTTAGATTTTCTTTATTAGTACCGGTCCAATTTTTCAATCCATCCTGGACTTTTTTGGAAAGCTGTGACCATGCAAATCTTTGCGATGAAGGGTCAAGCTCATCACCAAGAACTACATATTGGTTTTGAGGATTTGGATCCGTAATATTGATAACGAGAGTATAACTTTCCAATTTAGGGTCAATGCCCATATCGTCCTGAGCAATAATGAAAATACTATCATCTTCTGCTCTAGCAAGGATCTTAAAATAATTCCAGGTTCTTGGATTGTTCGGATCTTCCTGCTGTGCATATGTTTTTTGATAACCAGTAAAAAACAACCCAATAAATAACAAAAAGAATACACATAGCAATGGTACGGATTTATTTTTCATAGTATTGAGTATTTAGTTAATAAGTTGTTATTATGCCCTTATTATAAAATTACTTCACTTTCCCCTGAAAAAATAAAAGTGAAATAATATTTTACCAATCACCGAATACAAAACTATTTTGCCCTGTGATTTTATGTCCTGCGATTTTATCAGTCACTGTTACAGTAAAGCCAAGCGAATAGGGTGCACTTTTATTCTCTGTGAAATTATCAAATGCAGCCTTCGAAGAGAACGCATTCATTGTAATATCGTAAGTGGTTGCACCTGCTTGCTTAATGGTTACGGGACCTGTGAACTTTACATCCAGCTGCCCGGGGAAATCATCTGTTATAGTGACTCTATATCCCACATTCCTCTGCAGATCTGTCACCCTAGTATCTTCGTTCATAGTTGCTATCCTTTGAAAAGATATCTTGGGTTTTTCGTTGGGTTTTAATTCCACTGTTTTAGATGAATTTCCCACACGAATGACTACTGAACTCTGACCGCCTGTTTCAAATGTCTTTGTGCTCTTAGGTGGAATGCTTGTTATTCCTACTATCTCCAGAGGTACATCATATGGGTTATTTAAAGTATTCAGAGTAAATTGCGTGAGTGAAATACTCCCAATACGTATCTCCTGCATTTCATTGGGATCCTTCTTTTCTTCCGGTTTTTCTTTCTTTAGTTCATATTTTTCTAAGACCTCAGTTTTTGGCATAAAATTAGCAATATCTATCTTCGGCATATTTTCAACTATGCGTTTTAGGTTTTCATTCTCTGCCAAAAGCTTTTTATCTACTACAACAAAATAATTTGTATCCACCATGACCATTTTCTTCATCACATCATACAATTTTTCGAGGGAGTCCATGGTAATTTGCGGTTTCGGTTTGCCGTCATCTTCAACTACCTGGGTTAGATTAAGATTTGCCCCTTTGATTGCTACCACGCATACAACGAAGATATACAATGATTGATAAATTATGAATTTGACATCATGTTGTTTTTTCACTGTTTATTCTCCTAAATGAGATTATAAAATTAACGTTTACCTGCTAAATATGCCAGGTTATCGAGACCCCTTATAGCCTGAGCATCTTTGAGTGAATTGGCAGTCTCGGTCAGCATATGAGCTGTTATCTGCAGTTCTTTCAGCATGTTTTCGTCCGGGTATTTAATATGCGCCAGTTCACCCAGGAAATTTCTCATGGCATCAAGATTCTTTTTCATAATTTCACTGTATTCGGCAGTCTGGCTGGCAGCAGATAGTGCCGTGGTTAGAGATTGTGCTGTGATCTGAATTTCTTTCAATACTTCGGTATCGTGTACATTGGTTTTGCTCATCTCAGTAATAGCAGTTTTCATAATAACTACATTTTTCGAGATATGATCGCTGAACTCGGAAGCTCTCTGGAGTGAATTGTAGATTTCCATTGCTTCCTCTTTTGAAAACTTTTCGATACCGGTCATATCGGCGCTCTTTCTGGAAAATCCGTCATGCAGCTGCTGTAATATTGCTCTTTGATGTATATCGTCACGCTCACTGAAATATTCTTTTTCAAGATCATTTAGTTCTTCACGGAGTTCGGCGAATTGTAAACCCTGGGAATCAAATACTATTTCAAAAAGCTTAGCGATTGCAAGTATAACGATTGATTTAATTTCGAAAGGCACTGAGAACCCCAAAAATATTATTGGACCTTCCTTTATACTTATCAGCAGGATAGCGGCACCAAGCAGAGGTAATGCTGTTCCCAATCCGTCTACTATGCTTGCATATCGGTTTGTAATTCTTTCTATGATCTCCTGCGAAACACCTTTCATACTGACTTCTTTTAATAATTTTCTATAGGATAGTTCTGCGCAAAGTATGAATACCGCATACAGGATAAAGGGCATTATCCAAAGAGTAACCGGTTCTACCCCCTTATTAAGAGTAGTTGAACCCGGGAAAACCCAGTTGGCAAGATTTTCTGCAACCTTACCTAAAAACGGGACTCTTGAGACATCAATAAAAATAGAAATAATTAATGCAATTAATGAGGGGACTGCAGATTTCATCCTGCCAAGAAAACCCTGTGATTGAATTGCAGATATACCTTTATTAATCAGGTACTGTTTTAATTCATGGAACTCGGTCGATTCACGCATTAATTCCTGTACCCTTTTATCCATATTGTCATTTTTAAAGCTGCTACCGAAAAGCTGAGAAGGCATACCTCCAGACGCTACCGCTTTATCATTACCCCTAGTGTTTACTGTCGGATTTTGATCCATTTTTTTTACTCCGTTATTTATAAAGTTTTTATTTACAAATTCGATATATCTTGCCGAAATATCCGTATTAAGAGAACTTCAATAAAACCAAGAAAACCAGGTTTTTTTATCCCTCTTGTTATACAATATTTAACTATTTTTTCAAAAAAACAATACCCTAATTACGTTAGCTGTAATTTATTATTTACTCAAATCCTTTGTTTTTTTGCAAAAAATAATTATCTTAAAGAATGAACGATATTTTGTGGTAAAAGTTCGGGTTTTGTAATAACGATTTTCTTTTGGAACTCGGAAATGAACTTTTTTAAAGTATACTTTACCGGCCAGGCTACAGCATCACCGAATGCACAAATTGTATTACCTTCAATATTATTTGCAATATCGACTAAAAGATCAAGGTCTTCTTTTCTGCCGGAACCTTCATCTATCCGCCTTAATATTTTAAGCATCCAGCCGCATCCCTCTCTGCAGGGTGTGCATTGGCCGCATGATTCATGATAATAAAATTGTGTAATTCTTAGCAATACTTTTACTATATCAGCGTCTTCATTCATCACAATAATTCCTGCAGTGCCTATGCTCGAACCCACAGCTTTAAGGCTCTCCTGATCCATTTTTAAGCCCACAACTTCTTCAGCTATGAGAGGAGGCATAGAGCTGCCCCCCGGGATTACCATTTTAATCTTCTTATTATTTGTAACCCCTCCTGCATATTTATAAATTATATCCGTTAATAAGGTCCCTGTCGGAAGTTCGTATACTCCCGGTTTATTAACATGGCCGCTGATACCGAACAACAGGGTGCCCGGATGTTTAGGTTCGCCGATCCCGGAATACCACTCTCCTCCATGTTCAATTATCGGGGGAATATTAGCGATAGTTTCAATATTATTGATAGTAGTGGGGCAGCCCCATAATCCAAATGCTGCAGGGAAAGGGGGTCTTACCCTGGGGTAGCCCCTTTTACCTTCAATTGAATTCATGAGAGCAGATTCCTCTCCGCAAATATATGCTCCCGCACCGCTGTGAATAAATATATCTGTAGAAAAATTAGAACCAAGTATGTTCTTACCGATAAGCTTTTGCTCATATGCATCATTTATTGCAGTTTGAAGTAATTCCTGCCATTTGTGATATTCACCGCGGATGTATACATAAGCAGTTTTAATATTCATCGCATAACATGCAATAAGAGTGCCTTCAATGAATTGGTGCGGATTAAATTCAAATATTTGCCTGTCCTTGAACGTTCCCGGTTCAGCTTCATCACCGTTGCAGCAAAGGTAACACGGTTTATCGGATTTCTTCGGCATGAAAGACCATTTCAATCCTGTCGGGAAGCATGCACCTCCCCTTCCTCTTAATCCCGATTTTTTTACTTCTTCAATAATTTCATCGGTCTTCATTTTGAACAATGCTTTGTTTAAAGCTTCATAGCCTCCGTTTTTAAGGTAAACATCGAGTTTGTGATAGTCGGGAATATTTTTTAGGATTAATGGTTCCAAATGTGGTCTTATAATTTAAGGATTCTTATCTGTTTTCATCGATAATGATTCTATTATTTTATCGATCTTTTCTTTATTAAGGTTTTCTTCATAGTGATCGTTCACCTGCATTGCGGGTGCTGTTCCGCAGCTGCCGAGGCATTCAACTTCGTTCAGCGTGAACATTCCGTCGGGCGTTGTTTCTCCCGAACTGATATTTAGTTTTTCGGATATGTATTTTAAAATATCATAGCTTCCGCGAAGCATGCACGATATATTGGTGCAAACCTCCAGATGGAATTTACCCTTCGGGACTGAGTTGAGCATAGTATAAAATTTTACTACTCCATAAATTTGTTCGGAAGGTATGTCCAATAGCTTGCTTATATACTTCATGGTATCTTCCGATATCCAACCGAATTGTTTTTGTACAAGCCAAAGTGCAGGCATGAGAGCTGCTGAAGAAACAGGATAATGTTCCTTTATTGCCTCTAATTTTTTTAAATTATCTTCCGAGAATTTAATATCCATTTTGGGATTTTATTTTTACCAGCCTTAAAGTTCAAAATGTTTTTATGTGATACCGAAAGAATTAATAAATGACACACACTTATTTATCTGCTTCACCCATAACAGGGTCTACGCTGCCAATAATAGCTACAATATCTGATATCAGGCAGCCTTTCATCATTATTGGGAGAGCTTGAATATTCACAAATGAAGGTGAACGTATTTTCAACCTGAACGGGTACCCGGTGCCGCTGCTGATGATATAAAAACCGAGTTCTCCTTTAGACGATTCGATTGCGAAGTAGGATTCAGTGCCTGCCGGGGGAATATTGCCGAAATTGATGAGCATAAAGTCGTTAATCAGCTCTTCCATCTTTGTGTACACATTTTCTTTACGGGGCAAGACTTGCTTTGTATCGTGCAGATCGATCGGTCCGCCGGGAAGCTTGTCAAGGCACTGTGCAATTATCTTTTTGCTTTCTGTCATTTCGCGTATCCTGACGTAATATCTTGCAAGGCAATCGCCTCCAGTCAACACAGGAATTTCGAAATCAAGCTCTTTGTACACCAGGTATGGCTCGTCTTTCCGCAGGTCTCTTTGGACACCGCTCGCACGCAGGTTGGGTCCAGTAAGACCGATTGAAATAGCATCTTCCTTAGAAATAATTCCTACACCATCGCACCTGTTAACGAAGATCCTATTTCTCTCAATAAGATTTCTGCACTCTATTAGATTTGCATCGAATTCACCGAGATATGCTGTTATTCTATTTATTGCTTCATCAGTAATATCCAGAGCCAATCCGCCAATGCGGGTATAGGAAGTAGTGAATCTAACACCGGTAAGAATATCCAGAATATCGAGAATTTTTTCCCTCTCTCTGAATGCCCATAAAAAAACAGTAAGTGCACCGACATCCATTGCCATCGAACCCATCCAGACGAAATGGGAGGCTAGTCGTGAGAGTTCACAGCAAATAGTTCTTATATATTGTGCCCTGGGAGGTGCTTCTATACCGATAAGTTTTTCTACTGCTAATGCATAAGCCACATTATTTGAAGGAGGTGAAAGATAATCAAGCCTGTCAGTGTGCGGTATGAACTCATGAAAGGTCATATTCTCTGCCAGCTTTTCATATCCTCTGTGAAGATACCCGATATCAGGAACAACTTTTACTACTGTTTCACCGTCAAGGCTTACAAGTAATCGCATCACTCCGTGCGTAGCCGGGTGCTGGGGACCCATATTCAGTACTAACTGATTTTCAAGTGCGTCATCAAAATAAGCTTTTATATCATCCGTCTCCAGCGCTTTTAATATTTTTTCCTGTTCGACTTTCGCGAGTTCACTTTTCGGTTCAGTATTTATCAAATAGTCAGATGGTTCCATTTTATTTTTTAGGTAATTCTACGGCTCCGGGAAGACCCATCAGAGGATAATCTTTCCTTAGCGGGAAATATTCAAAATCGTCTCTCATGTAGATTCTTCTGAGATCGGGGTGACCGGAAAATATAATGCCATACATATCGTAAGCTTCACGTTCTTCCCAGTCTGCAGTCTGCCATACAGAAGATACGGTAGGTGCTTCCGGTTTATTGGAATTTAATTTTACCCTTAAAAATATACGCTGTTTTTTTTCAATCGACCACAAGTTATACATTAATTCAAACCTGTTATCCTTAGTAAATCGGTCAATTCCGGCAATATCAGTTAGGAGGTTAAATCCGAAATCATTTTTCAAACACGAGCATACCTCAACAAGATCTATCGGTGGAATTTCAATGCAATTATATCCTTTGATCTCGGTAAATAATAAATTTTTAGCAAATGCCTTACTAGATAATTTCTCTTTCAGTTCGTCAATCATCTCTTTCATAATCTATAAATTTACTAAATTATATATTTTTAAAAAAGGTTAATTAATAATTGGTTGAAATTACAGTATTACATATGATATAACATAAAAATAAAAAAAGGAGTTTGCTTCTAAAGCAAACTCCTTTTAATGGAAGCAATTTTGTTTACTTCATGAGAACCATCTTGAGTGTCTGTGTGAACTCGCCGGAGATTATCTTGTAGAAATACAGCCCGCTTGCATAATTAGCTGCATCCCAGGTCACTTCATAAGTACCGGGTTTGAGCTGTTCATTCACAAGAGTTTCTATTTCTCTGCCGAGTGCATCATAAACTATTATCCTGACATCCGAAGTCTTCATTATATCATACTTAATCGTTGTCGACGGGTTGAACGGATTAGGATAGTTTTGATACAGTTGATAATACCTCGGTACTTTAGTGGTGATCCGTGTATTGATCCCTATAGGAGTACAGGAATTATCGGTTTTCGTCCACTGGGTACCATAAGTTAACGGTGTTAATGTATCGAAGATGGCTGAAAAGGTCTGAATAATTGTATTGATACATGCACCCGAATCGAGAACATTCCACCGGACGCTTCCAAGAGTGTAGGTACCCGGAGCTAAAATGTAGGTTGTTACATTACGTTTCAGCAGGATATTCAGACTGATCGCTGTATCATGCAGAATCTTAGTTGTAGTCATGTTCCAGTAATTATTATTGCCAGAGAGATTGATATTAGCATTTGTTGCAGGATTATCCTCTTTCACAGTTAAGGCATTTGCAGGAATGGTATTGAAGCTTATCCTGATGCAGGTAGGACCAACCTTCCACTGTTGTTGTGCGGAAGAAATCGTTGCTACCACATCATAAATAAAAAACCCCTGATCCAACCTTGAGTTTTGGAGCGAGAAATTGACAACCTGTGACTGAAGAATATTTGCAACCATCAAAAATATTGTAGTAAAAAAGATTATTTTTTTCATGATTGTATTATTTAAATTTTTAAATATTTATTTCTACTTTTTCCATAGCGCACTGGATCAAGGTCTTTTCTTAGTAATAAAGAAATTAGAATATATTATCGGCAGGTCATAGCCGTCAACAAAGGTATCTCCATTCAGATCACTGCTGATATATCCGTCTTTACCGAACTGTGAAACAAGTATAGTGTAATCGTCACCGAATATCTGGCCATCCTGGTTGATGTCACCTCCATATAGTACGCAGATCGATCCTATCTGTTTCATATTTGAGCCATAAGCTTTAGTGAGTCCGGTTGTGAAATCATAGTTGGCAGGCGTTCCGGTTGCAAAAAGTACGGGTGCACTGCTCCAGGTTTCGAGATGATTTCTGTGATGTATCACTATGTAGTAACTTCCGCTCGGTGCATTTCCGAAACTGCACACTCCGGTTCCGCTTGAACTCAGGTAGATCATGGAACTATCCCTGAACGCATTAGGTGAAGTTGCATTTGCTAATATCACATCTATCGTATCGAGGACCTGATTTTGTGCTATTGGATTATAAAATCCTTCAAGGTACACCTTTATGTTTGCCTGTAGCGTAGTCAATGTAGTGAAGTTGCATGCAGTAGAATAGTTGCTGACCTGAGTTGTGCAATTGCGTGCTCTTACATGCCAGTAATATGTAACCCCGCCCTGAAGGTGACCTGTCCCTATAGTATAGAAAGTATCCGGGACATTAATATCGAATATTACGTTAGTGAAACCCGAATTTACCGAAACCTGCAGCTGGTATTCAGTTGCTGATGTTGATCTGTTCCATCTGAAAGTGAATGACAAAGGTATACCCGACTGACTGCACGGATAAACCAATGCCGGTACGGAAGGTGCAGGCGGTAATGTCCAGAAAAGCCATATATCAGAGAATGGTCCCGTACCTGAGGAATTAGAAGCCCTGACTCTCCAATAATATTTGGTATTCGTATTCAGAGCATTTGCAGGCGGTGTATAAGTGGGAGAGCTAACAACAACTGCAATAGCTATGCCTGTAGTGAAAGAAGGATCGGTTCCAACTTGCAGCAGATAGCTTGTAGCAGTCGGAACAGCGCTCCAGTTAAACTGCGGATTCCGTGATTGACAGTCCGCACTATCAGATGGTGAAATTAACACCGGTGCTGCAGGCGGACCCGGCATCGTTGTAAAATCCCACGTAGGTGAAGAATAATTTCCCCAGCCGCCTGAATTATGTGCCTGTACATGCCAATAATAAGTTGTAGAACCTCCAAGTGGCGAGGGTACTTGATATTGCGTTACATTATTTGGAGTAGTGATATCTATTATAATATTGTTGAAAGCCGCGTCTGAAGCTAAAAGTAAATGATACTGATCAACTGCCCATCCCGTAACCGGATTCCATGTTAATAGAGGAGTCAATGAGACACCTGTAGCATGGTTAGGCGGTGATTGTAACGTCGGAGCAGGTGGCGGCGCAGAAGCTGTCGAAAAATGCCATACAGTAGAGGCTGGACTTGGACCGCCGCTATTTACAGCATATACTCTCCAATAATACACGGTCCCATTAGCTAATGGTTGTGATCCGTTCGTGTATTGGGTCGAATATATATAGTTTACATCAATGGTCGTGGTACCGAAATTTTGGTCAGTCGAAACCTGTATGTGATACCAATTAGCCCCGGAGGATGAACTCCAAAGAAATGTGAGTATCACAGGAATATTTGTTGCATTGTTAGCAGGATAGACCAGTACAGGTGCAGGAGGCGGGGGATTTGCTGTTGTAAAATCCCAAAACCCTGTCCATGCAGTATCGGGACCGTTCACAGCTCTTGCATGCCAATTATAATGCGTGCTGCCTGTCAACTCTCCGGTTTGTGTTGTATATTCGGATAAAGCTAAATTAGTGTGATTGACAACAAGATTAAACTGATCATCATATATTTGAATGGCATAGAGAGTGGCAGGCGGAAGGTCAGACCACTGAAATGTGTAGATAACAGGTACATCTATAGCATGATTTGCAGGAAGTTGTAAATTTGGTGGCGGGGGTATTTTAGCGAAGCTCTGGCTTGCTAAAATTAACGATAATAAAATAAAAAGAGAAAGAATTTTTTTCATGATTGCCCCTTTTAGTAAATTTAAAAAATAATTGAAAAATTAATTTCTTTCTAAATGTTAAGATTTAAAGAACTCCCCTTACAAGAAGAGTAAATATATTATAAATACTTATAAAATATACGTAATAAATAGCAATATATCAACAAATAAAATTGAACTTTATCATAGTAAGGGAATCCTGCAATTGATAGCTTTCAATTATTGTAATATTGCTAAACATGATAGGAAAGGATGACTTTGGAAATAACGTGCGGATTTCTGCATAATTTTTCTATTTTCATTGCAAGGATAGCTAAGTTCTTTTATATTTGTAAATTATGAAATTAAGCGAATTTTTTATACCTACACTAAAAGAAGAGCCATCAGACGCTGTAATCCCTTCACATAAGCTTATGCTGCGGACTGGGATGATTCGTCAGCTGACCGCGGGGGTTTACTCATACCTGCCCCTGGGATTAATAGTATTCAAAAAAATCGAGAATATAGTTAGGGAAGAAATGAATAAAATTGGGGGGAACGAGTTCCTTCTTCCTGCTCTTTCTCCTAAGGAGCTCTGGCACCAGACCGGCAGGCTGGAAGATTACGGAGATGACATGTTCTGGATAAAGAACCGTGAGCTCGTACTTTGCCCTACACACGAGGAAGTATTTACCACGATAGCAAAACCCAACCTTGTATCTTATAAGGATCTTCCGCAAATGTGGTACCAAATACAGACAAAATTCAGGAATGAAGCAAGACCGAGGGGAGGGGTGCTGAGGGTACGGCAATTTATTATGAAAGATGCATACTCATTCGATGCTTCATGGGAAGGTCTGGATGAATCTTATAATAAACAGGATAAGGCATACCGGAATATTTTTACCAGAAGCGGTTTGAATTTTTTTGTTGTAACTGCTTTCGGCGGTGCGATGGGCGGTAGCCAATCGGAAGAGTTTATGGTGGAGACCGAAGCAGGTGAAGATAACGTAGCATTGAGCGAAGACATGAACTATGCGTCGAACCTCGAGGTTGCCGTTTCATATATAGAAAGTGTTAAGAGAAAAAATTCCAATTTGAAATATGAGGAATTTCATACGCCGGATATTAAATCAATAGAAGAGCTTGCAGAATTTTTAGGCATACAGGATAAATCCCGTTTGGCTAAATCGAGAGTTTTTGTAAACCCGCAGAAGCAAGAAGACTCTTCGATCAAAAATGAGTATATCCTTGTCCTGGTGTGCGGAGATGATGAAGTTAACGAATCCAAGCTGAAGAATATATTCGGAATAGGACTGCGTCCTGCACACCCAGATGAATTATTGGAGATAACAGGAGCAGATGCAGGATCGATAGGACCAATCGGCCTAAAGAGAAACGATATTAGGATTGCAGCCGATCTGAAGCTAAAGGATTCAGACGAACTTATCAGCGGTGCAAATAAAAACGATTACCATATCAAAAACATAGATTTGAAAAGAGATGTCAAAGATATTGAATATCTTGACATCAGGACCGTAAAAGAAAGTGAGATTACACTGGATAAAAAATCCAGGCTGCGAATTGCTAAAGCTATAGAAGTGGGACATATATTCAAGCTCGGACCAAAATATGCAGAAGCTCTTGGCGCAAAGTTTCTGGATAAGAACGGTGAAGAGAAAACGATCATTATGGGAAGCTACGGCATTGGAATAGAAAGAATAGCTGCTGCATATATAGAGCAGAACCATGATAAAGATGGAATAATCTGGGGCGGAGAAATAGCACCGTTCAGGATTCATCTCATTTGTGTAAACAGGAAATCTGAAAATGTATTTGTGCTATCCAATAAGGTTTATGAAGAGTTATTAATAATGGGTTATGAAGTTCTTTACGATGACAGGGATGAGATCAGCCCGGGATTTAAATTCAAAGATGCCGACCTTATCGGGATACCTTATCAGTTGATAGTAAGCGAAAAAAATCTAAAAAATGAGGAAATTGAAGTGAAAATAAGGCGTACAGGTGAAAGATTAAGATTCAGAATAGACGATTTAAAAAATAGTCTACCAAATATTATAAAAAAATAGTAATATTGAACATTAGATTATAACATTTCAAAAATCCACAGAATATTATCGAGATAAATATACCATTCTTTAAGCTTATTAAACAATTTGTCCGAATCTCTAAGCAATAAGCAGTTAATAAAGTATTCTTTATTAATATTGCTATTAGGTATCACCATAGGAAGTGTTTCACTTACATATCCCTTTGGCAGAGACCAGGGTATCTATGCATATGCGGGGAAGCTTTTACTTGAAGGAAAAATACAGTATAGGTATGTTTTTGATCTAAAACCACCCGGAGTGCATTATACATTTGCGCTCGCTGAAATGATCTTCGGAGATTCTATGTTCAGTGTAAGGATATTCGATATCTTCTGGCAATCTCTGACCGCTCTTGTTATATTTTTGATAACATTTCATTTCTCAAAATCAAAATCAGCAGGAATTTTTTCATCATTCCTTTATATTTTTCTTTATTACAGGCTGGATTACTGGCACACGTTACAGGCAGATGGTTTTTTAAATCTACCATTTGCGTATTGTGTACTGCTGCTGATTACCTCGAGTGCCGATGAGACTGAGCCGAAAATGATAATTGCAGGAATATTTTTTGCATTAACTGTTCTGTTCAAGTATACCGTACTTGTTTTTTTAGGATTCTTGCTCTTATGGCTTTTCATTGGAATTAACCGAAACCTGAAGGTCAGATTTAAGAATTATATGTTTTTCTTGATTGGATTTGTATTTTCACTAATGCTCATTATGGGAATATATTATCTGACCGATTCTCTGCACCAATTTATTGACGTTCAGTTCGTTCAAATACCCTTGTATGCAGGCATAGGGTTTGATACAGAGTCATTTTCATTTATTGTTAGGAATATAATTCACATGCTGTTCAGTTCTGTTTATTCCCCTCTAATCTTATCCTGCTTTATTCTTTTTTTTATATTTATCCGGGGGAAGAAGTTTACGGCAGATAGGGTGTTATTATTCATCTGGATAATTTCTGCAATAATTAATTTGGTGGTGCAGTGGAAATTCTTTCATTACCATTTTCTTGTGATAATTCCTCCAATTGTTGTTGGTACTTCAATTACTTGTTCATATCTATTCGAATTATATCATGAGAAATATCCAAAGATTCTTAACATAAGTTTCATTACTATATTAATATTTTATTTAATTTTCGCTTCGAAACCATATATATCTAATTATCAGAAGTTATTTGAATATGCAGGGGGGAGAAAAAGCCTTAAACAACTGTATATTGAAACAGGGGTTACGAGTGATTCTGCTTTTATGATCAGCAATACTTTTAAAGCAGTGGATTATGTTACACAGAATACGAAAAACTCCGATAAAATATTTATTTGGGGCTTTGATCCCGTAGTGTATTATCTATCGGGGAGGGAGTGTGCTTCAAAATTTATTTATAATTTTCCTTTATATTGGAAGGGGAACAATAATACATTCCGGAAGGAATTTTTAGAAGAATTAAATTCGAATAATCCGGAGTTAATACTTGTTTCACAAAAAGACCCGCTGTTCTATATTTCGGGATATAATGAAGACTCAAAGCAAATGCTTTTGAGATTTCCCGAATTTAAAAAATTTATGGATGAGAAGTATAATTTAAAAACTCAGATCGATAATTTCTTTTACTACGAACTAAAAAGGGATTTGTAATTGGGCGAAAATACCGTGTGTAAAATATTTTTAGCTTCTTCCTCACCCAGAAGAAAATACCTATTTTCGATGCTTTTGAACAATTTTGGATTGAAGTTTGAAGTAAAACCTGCTAATATTGAAGAATATATACAAAAAGAAGCATTTAATTATAGTATTCTGGTAAAACGCCTGGCTTATAAAAAAGCGAAAACAGTTTCAATAAAACATCAAGGAATAATTCTCGGGGCGGATACGATCGTTGTGATAGGTGATAAAATCCTTGGTAAGCCACAATCAGCAACAGAAGCCAGAAGAATGCTGCATATGCTTAGCGGAAATTGGCATAAGGTATATACAGGTATCGTTTTCATCAATAGTGTAAGTTCTGATATTTATCAGGCTTATGAGGTAACGAGAGTCAAATTCAGAAAACTTGATCCTGATGAGATAGATTTTTATATAAAATCAGGCTCACCGCTTGATAAAGCCGGAGCGTACGGTATACAGGACGATTTTGGCAGTACTTTTGTAGAAAAAATTTCAGGTGATTACTTCAATATTGTAGGACTGCCAATACTGAAAACTTACCTAGGTTTAAAAAAAGTATTAAAATTGAAATTTTAAGTAGTGTTTAAAAAATACAAGAGTAAAATAATATATTCGGTTGTACTGGGAGCTATAGTTTTTTTAGGACTAAGCATTTATGCTAATTTAGGAGAGTTATTAACTGCATTCGGTCAATTTAACTGGTTCTTGTTTCCGCTGTTATTGGTTTTATCATTCTGTAATTATTCCGCAAGATTTCTTAAATGGGATTACTATACGAAAGTACTTGAAATTAAAATCGAAAGAAAGATGAGCTTTATCATTTTTTTATCTTCTTTCATAATGGCTGTTACCCCAGGGAAAATAGGTGAAGTGTTCAAGTCTTATCTATTAAAGGAACAATCGGGAACTCCTATCAGCAAGAGCGCCCCGATTGTAATAGCAGAAAGAATTACAGATTTTCTTTCACTCATCCTTTTAAGTATAATCGGTGCAATAACTTTTAATTACGGAAAAGTTTTGATGATTACTATAGGATTGTTATTCATACTGCTCATTTCGCTGATCAGTTCAAAAAAATTATCTTACGGAATAATAAAAATTTTTGAAAAATTTAAATATTTTTCCCGAATCTCACACAAAATACATATTGCATATGATAGTATATATAGGATGGTAAAAATAAAGGAATTAATAGTTACTATCTTTTTGAGTATTTTCGCTTGGTTTTTTGAATGCACAGGTTTTTATATTGTAATAAATGGTTTTAGTTTTGAGAATTACATACCGATTAATATTTTTATTGCTACCTTTATTTACGGATTTGCAACTGTTGCGGGTGCTGTAACTATGCTGCCGGGCGGACTGGGAGCTACTGATGCTAGTATTACGGGATTATTGATTTTATTCAGTATTCCTAAGAATATTGCCGTTGCATCGACCTTACTGATAAGGGTGGCAACATTATGGTTTGCTGTTATAGTGGGTATAGTTGCTGTGCTGTTTTATCAGAAAATATCACATAAAAAAGTTAGCGAATTAGTATTGGATACTTAAATAATATTATTTTTATAATTAATGGATAGAAAAATACGTGTATTAATAGCAAAGGCTGGCTTAGATGGACATGACAGAGGAGCGAAAGTAATAGCTGCTGCATTCAGAGATGCCGGTATAGAAGTTATTTATACGGGACTCAGACAGACACCCGAAATGATAGTTGAGGCTGCTTTACAGGAAGACGTAGACGCAATAGGGATAAGCATATTGAGCGGTGCACATATGACGATTTTCAAGAAGGTGCTGGAACTGATGAAATTGAAAGGATTGGAGAATGTTCTTTTATTCGGAGGCGGAATAATTCCGCAAAACGATATCGAGAAATTGAAGAAAATGGGCACCGGTGAATTGTTTACTCCCGGCACCCCGACATTCGAAACTATCGATTATGTCAAGAAGTGGGTTGAAATACACAGATCGAAAGTTTCATGAAATAATACCATTATATAGAATTATTTAATATGGCAATAAAATTCGGAACAGACGGATGGAGAGCAGTTATTGCAGATGAATATACTTTTGAGAATGTAAAAAAAATATCAGCTGCTACAGCTAAAGCGTTTAGAGATCACCCCAAACTCTCAAAAGGGATAATAATAGGCTATGATACCAGATTCCTTTCGAAAGAATTCGCTGAATGTTCAGCTGTAGTATTTGCCGCTAATGGAATTAAAGTGTACTTGACAGACTCTTTCGTTACAACGCCGACAGTCTCTTTAATTACCAGGGATAAAGATCTGGCATATGGAGTAATGATTACTTCTTCGCACAATCCGGCAAAATATAACGGTTATAAACTGAAAGATGAATATGGTGGCTCAATGGGCACGGATCTTTTAAAAAATGTTGAAAAAGCTTTAAACAATGTCGATAAACTGAGTCTCGAAGCGGGATCGTTAGATTCATTTCTTCAAGAAGGGAAAATCGAATACATTAATGGCAAGGAATATTACATAAAAAATCTAAAAGAGAAAATTAATATCAATAGTATAACATCATCAGGTGTAAAAATCATTTATGATGCTATGTATGGTTCAGGCCAGGGTATGATGGATTCTTTAGTTAATATTACTGCCCTAAGGAGCGAAATTAATCCTTCATTTGCAGGCACCAGTCCGGAACCTGTCGAAAAAAATTTATCCTTAATAGAAACAGAGATGAAAAGAGGACATTATGATATTGGTATAGTGACGGATGGTGACGCTGATAGAATTGCAATTTTGAATGAAAAAGGAGAATTTATTAATCCACAAGAAACTTTCGCACTTTTACTCACTTACCTTATAGAGAATAAAAAAATGACCGGAGGTGTGGTGCGGGGTTTTTCGTCAAGTCAATTAATTGAAAAAATTTGTGAGGTTAATAATCTGAAGCTATATACTGTTCCTATTGGGTTTAAATATATTTCTGAACTTATGGTCAAGGAAGATATTTTAATAGGGGCTGAGGAAAGCGGCGGCATTGGGTTAAAAAACCATCTGCCTGAAAGAGATGGAATATTCAACGGATTGCTTTTTTGTGAGATGTTATCCCTGAGACAAAAGAAACTTAGCGATCTGATAAAAGATATTGAGTCAAAGTATGGTAAGTATTTCTATAAGAGGATTGATAAACAGCTTCGGGATAACAGCATGAAAAATATAATTATGGAAAAAGCTAAAAAAATTGATGATGTAGCTGGAATGAAAGTAGTGAAAAAGGATAATCTAGACGGATGTAAACTATTTTTTGAAAATGGGTGGCTCTTGATGCGACCATCCGGTACAGAACCACTTCTGCGTCTATATACTGAAACTTATAATATAGATAAGACCGATATGATTCTTGGAGAAATTTTAAAAAAATTAAGTCTTAATAATAAATGAATGCAATTAAATTTGTTATACTGATTTGCTTATTATCAAATATTACTCTTTTCTCCCAGCAAACAGATTTAACAAAAGAGAAAACAACATTAAGTCAATCACAAGTTTTTCAATTACAAGCACCTCAATTTGACTTGCAGGGTTTTGATATTTTGAAACAACTTGAACCAACTCCTTCAACAAACTTAATGTTCAATGAACAAATACTGGAAGGACCTGTGAACCCGGAAATATATCAGGTAGGTCCTAATGATGTGTTTTCACTGGGAATTTGGGGGGTTATATCACAGCCAATTTCTATTTCAGTTACCCCAGAAGGATCCTTGATTATCCCTTCGATTGGAGAGGTGAATGTAGCCGGTTTAACCCTTGCAGAAGCTAAAGAAAAAGTTATCTCGAAAACGAAACAGAGGTACATATCAGCTGATATTACTTTAACCCTGGTTTCTCCTCGTAGATTTACAGTAACCGTAACAGGAGTCGGACAGGGAGTTTATCCTACTTCTGCGGTCCTAAGAGCCAGTGCATTAATATCGTTTATAGTTACAGACAGTGTATCATTAATGAAATCTGGTACAAATCCGTTCGAGAGAACTTACTTTAGTTTTAGAAATATTATTTTAACCCGGAAAAATGGCCAGCGTCTCAGGATTGATCTGTATAAATACTTTGCTACCAGAGACGATAAATATAACCCATTTTTGGTTGAAGGGGATGTGATTAACATCCAAAAATATGATTGGGAAGGTAAGTTCATTTCGGTATACGGAGCAGTTCAATATCCCGGTACCTTCGAATACATTGAAGGAGATGATATTGAGACAGCCCTTCAATTAGTAAGGGGTGGCACCTCAGTAGCTAATTTAGATAGCATCTTAGTTTCACGGTTAGATCCGGATGCAAATAAGATGACTAATTTTTACGTAAAGTATGAAGATAGCAAGAACATGAAACTTCAGCCGGATGATAGGATTGTGGTAATGGCATATGCAGAACTGAGAAGGGATTTCAAAGTGACTGTCCTCGGTGAGGTGATGAGACAGGGACCTTACCCTATAACGATTAATCAAACGCATCTCTCTGATGTTATTGCAGAAACTGGTGGTTTTACTTCTGAAGCTTATTTACCGACCAGCGAATTATATAGGAAGGTAGATACTTTTTTTTATTCTATAAACAGAGATTCGACGGAAAATTTGTTTACTCAAAGGTTAAATGATGTAATCTCTAACAAGGATGAGAAAGAATACTTTGATCTTGAAACAAAATCAAGAATTGGTAGAGTAAACGTAGATTTTGAAAAATTATTCTTACAAAAAGATAGAACTCAGGATGTAACATTGAGAGATGGAGACTATATATATATTGCAAACAATAAAAAACAGGTGTTCGTCTATGGACAAGTGAATAAACCCGGATTCGTTCCGTATAAAGAGGGTGCAGATTATCAGTATTACATCCAAAATGCAGGTGGCTTAGGAGAACGGGCGGATGAAGGAGAGATAAGGGTGATCAAATTTAAAACAAGAGAGTGGCTAGATCCGGATGATGCAAAAATAGAATCAAACGATTTTATATATGTGCCTAAAGTAATTAAACATGATTTTCCTTATGATATTGATATGGTTGCGAAAGTTTCTTCTGTTATAGTTAGTGTTGTTACATTAACATTATTAGTAATACAATTACAAAAGTAGAAAAAATAATCGGAAAGCATATTTTAAATAGAAAGGTAAATTTAGATGAGTGAAAAAGGTGTGAATGAAGAAAGAAGCCTAAATTTAATAGATTTCATTTTAATAGTTTTAAAATGGAAAAGATTTATTTTAATTACTACAGGGATAATAGGATTAATATCTATAATTTTATATTTTTTTGTTTTTAATTTAATATATTTATCTACAGCTACAATAAAAAGCACCGGAAAAAGCGGAAGTATTTTTAGTGCTTTAGAAGGACTTTCAAATTTTGGTTCTTTCGAGGATTTAACTTCAAGCGCAAGGTCACAAGAACTGGCAGTATATAAAGAAATATTATCAAGTCGCAGATGTCTTGAAGCTTTAATCGTGAAGTTTGACCTGATGAAAAATGGCGATTATCAATATGTTGAAGATGCAGTTAAGAGTTTTCAGAAAAACCAATTATTCTTAGATGATGATAGGATATCAGGGTTATTATATATTGGTGTGTATGATAAAGATCCAGTAATTGCAAAAGACATGACTGAATTCTTAATTTCTGAACTCGATAAAATTAATATTGAACTGAATGTAACAAAAGCTAAAAGTAACCGTGAATTTGTTGAAAAAAGATATTTTCAGGCCAAAGAAGATTTATCAGCTTCCGAGGATTCTTTAAAATCATTTCAGATGATTTATGGTGTTGCTCCGGACCTACAAATTAAAGCTGCAGCTCAATCAGCATTTACATTGGAGGCAGATCTTAAAACTGAAGAAGTGAAACTTGATGTTTTGAAAAAGATTTTGAGTCCTGAGCAGCTAGAAATCAGAACTCAAGAAGCAAAGATAAATTCTCTTAAAGATAAAATAACAGAAATTCAGAATTCTACAAATTTAAGCGATTTCTTAAGATTGGGTAATTCACCACAGATTGTGATGTCTTTTTTGCGATTACAAAGAAATGTTGAAATACAAACTAAAATTTTAACCTATCTTTTACCTGTTTATGAGCAAGCCAAAATAGAAGAGAAGAAAGAAACCCCTACAATCCTCGTCTTGGATAAACCATATGTAGCTGAGAGAAAAACCAAACCTAAAAGATTGACTATGGTATTATTAAGTATATTTGGCTCATTTTTTGTACTATCTATTTGTACAATTATTTATGAAACTACCTTCAAGAATTTCATTAGGGCTTTCAAAGAAAGAAAGTGAGCTCATTAATTCTTAATCTTAAAGAGAATAAAATTAAAATTTTTTTATTTTCTTACGGAATATTCTTATCTTTGATAATCCCATTAATGTTGTATGTTGGAGGTAAGTTAATAATTGCAGTACTTCTTGCACCGCTTCTATTAATACTTATGTTAGATAATTTTGACTATTATTTAAAGCCTGCCTTGATGTTATGCATGTTTGTTTATTATTATTTTGATATTACCCGCAGGATTCAATTAATCAATTTATTTTCTTATGTGCTGATTATTTACTTTTTGATTAATTTTAATAAAAATCTATTCCATAAATATTCATTACCCATTTGGGTAAAATTTTCATCCGCATTGTTGATATTGGCCGTTCTATTGTCTTCTATTAATTCTCCATTCGTGTCATTGAAGAGCATATATTATGGATTCATGTTTTGCATTTATATATTTACAGGGTATATAGTTTTCAAAACTTTATTAAGTCTATCAGATATTGATGAGTATTTGAAATATCTTATTTATGCAGTAGCAATATATTCTATTTTTATATTCATAAATATATTGCTGACAGGTAATTTTAGAGCACGCGGACTTACCGGTTCAGCATTTTCTGACATAATCGTTTGCTCATTATTAATCGTTATTTATAAAAATTTGTTTTTTGAGAAGAGTAGTGCTATTTATGTTGTTATTGCATTCATATTATTTTTTGCATTAATATTCGATCAGTCCCGTTTTGCCTGGGTAGGATTCGCCTTATCTTTTTTATATGGTTTAATCATTACGTCCATATACCAAAGAACTAAACTTATGAAGAAGAGACTTATCACCATCCTTTCTAGTATCTTTGTTGGAATGTTGGTAGTCTTTATTTCAGGTTTGTACAGATTAATAATAATGAGATTTAGCGATGTTACATTCTCTGTTTTACAGTCTAATGCACAAAATGATATAGTAGCTAATTCTTTAGATACAAGGGTGTTGATATGGCTTACTGCATTAAGTGCTTTTATAAATAATCCTTTGACTGGGGTTGGATATTTTATGTTCTATAGCGTTTCTGAAAACTATAATGTGCTGCCGGAATTTTTATATCGGGATATAGTAATGGGGTTAGATGCGCATTCAACGTTAATTAATTTTTTGTGTGAAACCGGAATAATAGGTTTTTTGAGCATTCTATTTTTGTTTATAGTTATTTTTGTTTTAAGCATAAAAGCTATAACAATTTCAAAAACCATTTCAGATTCATCCCGAAGTTTAGCATTAAATATTTTGGTATTTTTTATTGAAACTACCTGTTTTTATTCGGGAGCGTATACTTTTGGGTACAATGGCTATTTCTTGTATTTTATTTTTGCCTTGGTAATAGCAAATTATGTTTTATTGAGGAAGAAACAACTTACTGTGAAGTTGGAACATTTGTAAATACAAATTGCAACTTCGTAAATAGGGATTGAAATAATCATTACGGAATTTAAGACTTGTAAAGAATTATGAAAAAATTTTGTGTCCAGTTATTTGAAAGACAAATAGTAAGAAAAGTACTAATTCTACTATTTCTTATTACCCTTGTCCTTTTTACATCTTTTATATTAAAAAATTCATCAGAACAGATATGGAAAAATAACACCACAAATTTAAATTTCAATTATACGACTGATAATAATTTTTTGATAGGGGCAGCTGATGATTTTAAAGATTATAATTTTAAATATACTGATAGTGCTTTAGGATTTACTCTGTGGCATAATTATCCAAATACGACGGAAATTAATGGAAAGCATTATCCTGACGGTTGGACTTATTGGGCACCGGGGGATCACTTATTTTCATTAATTGGAGATTATCAAGAAGATGTGACAAGGGTTCTCAATACAATTGGCTCTCATAATATGAAGGCGTGGATGCAGAGACCTAAAATTGAGTGGCTTGTTTATGGTCAGAGGAGTGACTATGGATGTGTAGATACTGCTTATGCCGACCACGACCTCTGGTTCTATACTTTCCAATCACCTGGCCATGTCGGAATGGATATACCAGAAAGTCTTCCATATGGAAATGGCAATTATGTAAGATACTGCAGTATTAATAAATCTTCACATCGCGGGAAAGTTGATAACTCGGGCTTGGTTGTCAGCAGATTGCGTACAAATGCAGAGCAATGTCATAGAAGCCATGATTTTGATGCATACAGATGGGATAGTGAGCATGATTGGTACATAAAACCAAGAATAAGAATTGATTCAATGGTAGCACATAATAATCCGGATATGCAAGTTTGTGAGATTATAATAATTGCACAAGATGGATATAGTATTTTAAAAGATGTAATTATTAAAGCAGGAAATTTTTTAGATAACAACCTAAACTATGATGGAAGATATATTGAAGAATTTTATCATTTATCCCAAACTGATAGTCTACTAATACACGGTGATTGGGGAGATAGTTGGTGCTATTCAGCAAGAGGAAATAAAGCAACCGATACTGATAATAACAAAGTAGATATTAAGGTTTACTGGTTTGGAAATTGTGATATGTGGATCGATTATATTAGGGTTGATAATGATATTGCCAATGATTTGCTAACCTCTGATACCACTAATGCCCATCACAGAGAATACCTGAATTGGTTACAATGGGAAGCACAGAATATTGCATGCAATGGCGGGCAAGCTCCGTCCAAATTTTACCTAGAGTTATTTGAGTTCAATCAAATACCCTGCATGGAATACGTAAACCATAAACTTGATTCATTATGCAATAAACATATTGGCATTATTGCTTATCAATTTACTTTTTATCAATATCACATGGCTTGGGAGGATAGAGGTAAAATAATGAAAGCCGATCAAATAATAAGGCAGTATATTAATAAAGTAGGTGCAACAGAAATTACCCTGGGTCATAGTCCCTTTACATCAGTCGAAAGTGTTGATTCTACTTATTGTAGAATTCCAAATACATTACCAATTGTTACTGGTGAAAAAATTCTTGCTAAGCCCATATCGCCAGCAGAATATGATGCATGGTTACAGTCAGATCTTGATACAATTTCATATTACGATGAAGGAGAGGGTAATGATAAACACAATTACAAAAATGGTATGCATCTACTAGACCCTTGCCCACAACAACCGCAACTTGCAGGTAAATTTAGATTCGAACTACAATTAGCTAATCAAATATCCAAACAAGCTAATATTCCTTTTATTGCATGGGGGCAGGCACATCAATGGTTAACGCACTGCAGCGAAACGGAAAGAGAACCAACAAGTGAAGAGTTAGACCTCATATCAAATATACCTATTTGTTACGGTTCAAAAGGCATAATGTACTTTATGTATGACGGTTGGCAGACGGGAGCCGGTTATGCTTATGGATTTACCGAGGCTGATGGCGTGACACCGAGATATACAAATGTTTATGGGCAGCCCAAATGGGACAAATTTATTTCTATTATTCAGCGATTGAAAAAGTGGAGCCCTTATATTATGAGTTTTGATAATACTCAAACAAACTCCTATATTTATCGGTTACCAAACGAAAGGAATGATTTGATAAGTAATTCGTACATTGATAAGGTTATTACTCTAAAACCAGGAAATTTCAAAAATGGTCAGGACCAAAATAATAAAACCTATATAAATAATAAGCTATACGTTTATGATTATCAGCAGCAGACTTACTTGCAGGTAGCAACATTTAAACAATCAGCTCCGAGCAATAACCTGTATTTTATGATTGAAAACAAGAGATGTTCTCCATTCATTAGTGATACTACTGAAGATCAACTGGGTGGAAAAAGGTGGATTAATATACTATTTAAAACCAGGCATTCTGAAATGGAAAGTTCAAAAACCTGGAAGATAACAGACCTCGCTGATCCCAATTGGTCGATTACTTTTGACAAAACTCAAAACCAATACGTTGATCTGGGGCCTTTTATGCCAGGTGAAGGAAAACTATATTCTATGAGCCCCCAAGATATTACCATACCGAAAGAATTTGACTTGTTCCAAAATTATCCGAATCCATTTAATCCAATGACACATATTGGATATTCTTTACCCAAAGATCTCAAAGTAGAGATTAAAATATATGATATTCTAGGCAGAGAAATCAAAACACTTGTAAATGAATTTCAAAAAGCCGGGTATTATTTGGTTTCATTTGATGGAACTAATTACGCAAGTGGAGTATATTTCTATAAGATTAAAGCTGGTGAATTTGCGGACAGCAAGAAGATGGTTTTGGTGAAATGAAAAGAAATAGGAGAGTTACAGAACGGGCATACATAAATAAATATATTAAGTACTTAAAATCTAATTGGTAAACATTCTGTGACTCAATATTAAATTTTTCTCTAATCCCCTATAAAGTTTCCTCACAGATTATTATCGATATTATTTTAGTTATTATGTTGGTTATAAAATGATAAATATTATTAAAGCTGTATCGAAAATATCTATAGCATCGGCAACGAATATTTTTACCGGGATAATCAGAACAAAAATATTTGCAATTATCCTGGGTACAGCTGGAATAGGAATAATTTCACAATTATCAAATTTTAGTAATCTGGCAATATTTGTTGGAGCCGTTGGAATTCCAGTCGGAGTTATCAAATATGTTTCAGAATATGAAAAAGAAGGACGGTGGTCCGAGATAAAAGACATTTTAGGAAAATGTCTGATTATTATATTCTCCATGGGGTTGTTTTTCGTAATTATTACAATAGTTTTTGCAAAGCAATTCTCATTTTTAATTTTAGATTCGGATTCTTATTCATTATTATTAATTGTTACAGCTTGTACTTTCCCTTTTGCTTTGACATGTTCGATATTTGATGCATTTATTAGGGGATTAAAAAAATTTAATCAGTTTGTAAAAATTAGTGTTATTAGCTCCGTAATATCTCTAATTATTAGCATCTTTTTGGTAATATTTTACAAATTGACAGGTTTTGTATTTTCATTACTTATCAATTCGATAGTTAATATAATCATATATGTAATTTACTTCCATTGGACAAAGATTATCAGATTAAAAGAACTATTTGTTTTTAAGGCAACTTCTGGAACTACTTTAAAAAATATTTTGAAATTAGGTATTGCTTCTTTAATTGCAGAAACTATTAATCAGGGTACTATTTTATTGATTAGAAGCTTGATTGTTAAAGGATATGGTGTTGATATCAATGGTGTTTATCAATGTGTGGTAAGCTTATCTAACAATTATTTTTTGTTATTCTATATGTCAATCAGTGCATACGTATTACCTGTGCTATCTGAAATAAAAGATATTGACAGGTTAAATGAACAGATTAATGAGATTTATAGATTTACACTATTTATTGTTGTCCCGATAATAACTTTTACATTTGTTTTAAGAGAAATTGTCATATTGCTTTTGTACACGTCAAAATTTATGCAAGCATCTAACCTTGTTGTTTATAACTTTACCGGAGATTTCTTTAAAGCTTTAGCATGGGTCTTAGGCGCATGGTTAATTCCACGTTCTAAGTTTAAGCTATGGATGATAATTGCAATTCTATTCAATGTATATTTTTTCTCAATCTTTGCCTTATTAACGTTTTATTTCAAAATGGATATAATTAGTGCGGTGATAGCATATGCTATAAGTAATTTTATGCATTTTGTAGTTAATTTATATTTCATAAAAAAATACAATAATTTCAGGTTTAAAATCGATTCATTTAAATTAATGCTATATTCTGGTATTTTTGTGCTTATTATATTACTTATTTCATCATACAAGACATCCCTAGGATATTTTTTTATCATTCCTTTTTTTCTGTTGTGGATGAAGCTTTCTATTAAAAAAGAGGAATTTATGAAATTGTTAAGCCTAATAAAAATTAAATATTGATATTGTACAAATCAAAACTTGCTAAAGAAGAATTCTATCTTGTATTTTATTAATTTTATGATATTAAGTAAACTGCAAATAAAATTTTTTTATGATAATGAAAAATATTGTTTATTTTAATTATTATGATAATAAAATATTTTCCAGCTGGGTTCAAACAAGTAAAAATATTTATGATACGGTAAAACATGAATATCCCGATACTGATTGTTTGGAGTCATTAACTTTGAGTTATAAATTTGTCAGTAAAATTAAAAATAGATTTTATAAGCAATGTATTCATCAAATATATTTGAAAGAAAGATATTTACCTTTTCTTAAATCAATGTCTAAACAATTGACTCGGAAATTAAGCAATTATTCATATCATATTTTGCTTTCCCCCACGACTCTTCCTATTTCGTATATTAATTTAGATCAGGATATTATTACCTGGACTGATTCAACTTTTCCTGCAATGTTGAATTTTTATCCCGGATTAACAAATGTATGCTCGGAATCGATCGAAAATGCTATGTTGACCGAAAGATTAGCATTAGAAAAAACAAAATTAGCAATATATACTTCTAAATGGGCAGCTGATGCTGTAATTCAAAATTATAACATTGATAAAAATAAAATTCATGTAATTCCTTACGGACCTAATTTGGATCATGATTTTACATATGATCAAATAAGAGAAATTGTTAGGTCAAGATCAAAGAAAAAGTGCAGATTATTATTTATTGGAACGGAATGGTATAGAAAAGGAGGAGATACTGTTATTGAAACATTAAAAGAATTAAATCGTAGAAAATTTCCAGCTGAACTTGTAATAATTGGTCCTTTTAACAAAAGTTTATCGGATGTCACTGAAAACGTTATCTTTACCGGATTCTTAGATAAAAATCATACGACTGAATTAGATATTTTGAAAGAATTGGTATCATCTTCCCATTTTTTTATCATGCCTAGCAGAGCTGAATGTACTGGTATAGTTTTTTCTGAAGCAAATTACTTTGCTGTTCCTGCATTAGGTTCTGATGTAGGTGGAATTCCGACAATCATTAAAAATGATATTAATGGAAGAATGTTCAACGTGGATTGTAGAGTTCAAGAATATGCCGATTATATTATGAACATGTTTTCAAACTATAAAAATTATGTCGATTTAGCACTGTCTTCTTATAATGAATGCGTAAATAATTTAACTTGGGATATTTCAGGTAAAAAATTGAAAAAACTAATTGATGAGATGTAATTTAGTAAAAAATCTTTTCATTTCTTCAGATTAGTCAAATTGAGTCTTTAATTCTATCAATTATTTTGGTTTCAATTATAATTCCTACATATAATAGATCGAAATTATTATTAGAATGTGTGCAGGCTATTCTACGCCAGACTTATGATAATTTTGAGATTTTAATTATCGATGATGGTTCTACTGATGATACAGAGAAGAATATAACCGCATTAAATGATAATAGGGTTATTTATAACAAGTTCAACAAAATTGGTAATCTATCTGTATTAAGAAATTATGGGGTAAATCAATCAAAAGGTGAAATTGTTGCATTTTGTGACGATGATGATTTATGGCTACAAGAGAAGTTAGAAATTCAACTAAAATTTATTGATAGCTTTAATATGATATGTTCAAATGCAGAAATTGTTAATTTGGAAGGAAGCTTAATAAGTGAAAAATATTTTTCCGATTTCGTGACTAACAAGCAGCTTAATACGAGCCACTTATTTCTCAAAAATTTTGTAATTACATCAACAGTGCTTTTAAAGAAGAATATTCTTCCCCAAATACCTTTTGATACATTAGGATACGGAAGTACCGCTGAGGATTATGATTTATGGTTAAAATTATCGTTGAATAACCTAATTTATTTTATAAATAAAAATTTAATTAAATATCGATTTCATTCTAATCTATCCCATACACAGTATCCATTAATATTTGTGAATTCAATTAATATTTTGAATAAATATAAAATGTTAGTTCCTAAACGATACAGGAGGTATGCGAATTGGGGAGTTTTAAAATTCAGGAAAGATTATATAATATTAAATTTATTAAATCGAAGATTATTTATTGTTGTGAAAGAAATATTGAAAATGATTCTTGCATTTTTCGATTCAGGACTTTTATCATTATTATTCTTTAGAATATTAAATCCTAAGAAACATATTATATATAACTTAGATAAGAATACTTTTAAGGATATATATTGGGATCGATCAAAAATAAGATTGAATAATAAGAATATCTAAAGAAGTTTTCCGAAATTTTAATTAAAGTATAAGATTTCTATCAACTTTTCATATAATAGCTCTGTCTAATGGGTTCACATTTTATATATTTAGAGATTTCTTGTATCATTTTTTCTTTAATATCATTTAATACTATATCTATTGGAAAAAAAAGTTAATCTGCTTTTTGTTTCTCACAGTTCAAATCTGTTAGGAGGAGCAGAGGATGATTTTGAGAGATTATTGAGCTATTTTGCCCAAAAAAAAGATAAATATGTTATTCATGGATTATTTCCTCTTGGTGAGAGGGCTTCTAATTACGCATCTTATTGTGAAAAATACGGCTATTACAAGTGGGGTTATTTGCCAATTCATAGTGCAAGCATAATTGCTTATATAAAATATATATTGAAGTTTTTCATTCAGCATTATCAAATAAAAAGATTTGTTTCTAATAATTATTATGATTTATGTATTATTAACGTAAGCGCATTGGTATGGCCGGCTGTAAGTTTAAAACTATTAAAGTTTAAGGTGGTAGTTTTTATCAGGGAAGTTATTCAACCTAAGATTCTTCGAACATTATCTTATAAAATTCTTAATAGATACTCAGATTATTTTATTTCTATTTCCAATTACATCTATAAGTTATTTACAGATATTACTCAAAGCAAAAAAATCTCGGTTATTCAGACTGCAATAGAAGAGAAATCAAACGAGTCTATTGGAGAGGAGCTGGTGCGGAGATACTTGAGCCAGCACATCTCAGAAAGAATTTGTTCTCCAAAATGTTTTAGAATATTGTCTGTGGGAGCTGTAGAAAAGAAAAAGAATCAATTACTATTAATACAAGCTTTAAGCTATCTTATAAATGAGTCTAATATTAAAAAGCTGTTTATATTTTTTGTTGGTGCTTATGATGAGAGAAACAAATATTATTTGAAGCTTCGGAAATATATTATCAAAAATAATTTAGAAGATTATGTACTATTTTTAAATTCACTACCTAATAAAATAGTACAGAGCATAATGAATATTGTTGACTGTGTTGCTATCACTTCTTTGGACGAAGGGTATTCTATTGTATTTTTGGAGGCTATGAAAAATAGGAAAACTATTATTTCTACTAAAGTAGCAGATATACCTGATATTATTTTAAACATGTATAACGGTATTTTGATTGAAAATTCAACCGAGTCTTTGGTTAATGCAATAAAGAGTCTGCTTGACAATGAGACTCTATTAAAGATAATAGGTGAGAGAGGTTATGATACTTTTTTGAAGATTAACAATTACTCTGATAATCTACTTAGAACGGAATACATTATTAATAAAATGTTATATCATGAATAATCCTGATATTTCAGTTATCATTGTTAATTATAAAACTGAGCATGAACTTCTCAGTTGTTTATCATCTCTTTCAAAATATAAACCTGCATTAGAATTAGAAACAATTGTTGTTAATAATAGTGAATATAATTATTATTTCGAGAAAATAAAAACCCAGTATCCTGATGTGACTTACATATCGAATAATAACTCAGGTTTTTCACGGGCAATAAATCTCGGTGTTGATATATCATTAGGTACACAACTGATATTTATCAATCCAGATACTTTGTTTATAGAAGATTGTATTACCCCAATATTCAACTTTATTAAAAAATACCAACATGCTGGAGTTTGCGGACCAATGCTTTTAAATAATGACATGACTTATCAGAACTCAACAGGATTTAGAATGGGAATATTTTATGAGATCGCAGAAGCATTCTTTTTCATTAGTCTATTTAGAATAGTTCAAAAAATAAGATATATAAAAAAACAAAAAGTACATCAAAATAGCGAAACCTCTTGGCTAAGCGGAGCTTTTATTGTGGTTAGAAGAAGTGTTTTTGAAGAAGTTGGAGGATTCGATCCCGATTATTTCTTAAATTACGAAGATATCGATTTTTGTTTAAAAGTCAAAGAACATGGTTATAGAAATTATTATTTTCCTTATTTGAAATGCCTGCATACAGGACTGGCGAGTCAAGCAAAAGATTATGAAAAACTTGTGTTTAGTAGATATCAAAGTAGATTAATTTATGCGAAGAAACATTATAATTATTTAATTAGATTATTAGTTAGAACGATACATATTTTAGGTCTTCTATTGAGGTTATGCGTGATTTTTTTTACCTTTCGATCTTTAGAAAATACTCAGAGG
Source organism: Ignavibacteria bacterium (assembly GCA_049516635.1). Lineage (GTDB taxonomy): Bacteria > Bacteroidota > Ignavibacteria > Tepidaquicellales > OLB5 > JBEKSX01. The sequence continues at coordinate 45,853 of JBEKSX010000004.1, forward strand.
ATGAAAGGCTATAGAAAAACATTAAAATTGTATTTTAAATATTCAATAAATTAATTTAGCAGAATTATAATGTACTATGATCTGACCATCCAAATAATAAATTACAATACCCGGGATTATTTAATTAAATGTATTAAAGGTCTAATAACAGATATTAGCTTTTGTAGTGTATCATATCAGATCATAGTACTTGATAATAATTCAGAAGATGATTTGTCAGATTTAAAAGAAATTTTCATTGATTCTGATTTGGAGGTTTACAGGTCTGAAATAAATTTAGGCTTTGGTGGTGGACATAATTTTTTAATGAAGAAAGCTAAAGCTTCATTAATTTTAATCCTTAATCCAGATATAGAATTTGTAGATAAATTTACGGTTAGTACTTTACTGACTTTTTTAAATAATCATCCCTATATCTCTATTCTTGGACCAAGATTAATCTATCAAGATGGAAAAACAATTGAGTTCGATCATGGAGAATTGACGGGCTTAAAATCTTGGTACAGAAATAGTTTAGGTGATTCTTATTGGATAGATAGAAAGAATATTCAAGAGGTAGCGTGGGTAAGCGGCGCTTTTTTTTTTATTAGAAAAGAAGTATTTGAAAATGTGAAGGGTTTTGATGAGAATTTTTTTCTATATAAAGAAGAAGAAGATTTATGTCTTAGAGTAAGGGAATTTGGTTACAAAGTGTATTACTATCCTCTGGTAAAGGTTTTACATCATACAGAAGTTGTGTCAAAGAAATCAGATTATATCGAAGAATCAAAAAGATATTACATAAAAAAAAATCTTGAAAAAAGGTTTCGATATCATTTACTAAGCTTTCTTAGAAAGATTTATTTTTTTATTAAAATTTAGAAAATCAATTGTCTGTACTTTGTTTATATATATCTCGTGAAAGAAGTTTACGATGTAATTTTTTTATATATAGGAATATCTCATGAAAAAATATGTTCATGTTATTTTTTTAATGAATAGATGGGAAGTTGACCCAAGGAAACATTTTATTAAAGAAATAATAAAAGCTACGAATTCATGGAGTGATGTTATCATAATCCAACATTCAATTGGATTGTTGGGTCATCTTTTTACAAGATTTAATGAAAAAATAATTGGGTTAATAAAGGGTAAATATAAAACAAAGAGATTAGAGAATGGAGCTCTTCTTTTTACACCGATTATAATTTTTCATTATGGAATTTGGCTTAAACACAAAATTATTTCATTTATTGATATCTACCTTTTAAAGTTTCAATTAGATCATATAAAATCAAAGTATTTCAGAGATCAGAGGATAATACTATGGTTATATATTCCTAAACTTTATCCTTTCGCTAATAGAATAGTACATGATTATCTAGTGTATGATTATCAAGATAATTACGATTTTAATTATGATGGAACTTCATCAAGATTAGATACAATATATAATCGAATGCTAATTAAAGAAAGCAATCTGGTTATTTGTAGTGCTTTAACGATGTACAATATTGCAAAACGTATTAATGAAAACTCAATTTTATCATATAATGGGAACGATTATAATACCTTGACATGTCATTCTAATGATATTTCTAGAACTGAGTTATCAGATCTTGATAAACCTATCATCGGATATTTAGGTGGAATCAGATACTGGTTCGATTTTGAATTGCTCGAGTATTTATTGGAGAACATGAAAAATACTTATATAGTCTTCATAGGGATCTTATATAGAAATGCTAAAAATAATTTTTATAAATTATTAAAACACAAAAATGTTATCTGGTTAAATTATGTTCAACACCATCAATTAAATTTATATTTAAAGAAATTTAGCATTGGAATTATTCCTTTCAAAATAGACGGATTTACTGCTGGTGTATTCCCTAATAAATTCTTTGAATATATGGCTATGGGGATACCCATTGTGACTACAGCCTTACCAGAATTAAAAATATATTCTAGCTTAATTGGTTATTCCAATACAAAAGAGGAATTCTTAGATTATTGCAAAGAAGCTTTAAAAGGTAAATTTGATATTTTGAAGGATAAGTATAGAGATTTGGCCAAACATAATACTTGGGAAATAAGAGCAATATCTATTAATAAGATTCTTTTTAGTACACTGATGAATGTATGATATTTTTTGAAAACAAGTAATTAAGAATATTAGGAAAATAGTTATTGGGTATTATATATTAAATATTTATAAATAATAATGCTTTGCACTAAATGATCTATACATTAGTTACGCTTATTTTAAGACTATTTTTAAAGTAGTTTATAACAATCATAAATTTATAAATTATTAATCCACTAAACTAAATGAATTTTTAAGGATTATAGCACGAAAAAGTAGAATATTAAAGATACCTTTTCTTCATAAATTGTAAATAAGATTTATACAAAAAATATATCATTTGCCTGATACGGAGGATGTTGTTATTAATTTCGATGATGATTTAAAATTAAATATTTATAATCCATGTTTGGGGGTGGTTTGCAGGGAATTATATTTAAAGGGAACATTTGAAAATAATGTAAAAGTCTATTTAAAACAAATTGTGATTAATGGAATGGTTGTATTGGATGTAGGTGCTGATCTGGGGTATTACACAATTTTATTTGCAAAATGGGTAGGTAGTAATGGGAAAGTAATTGCTTTTGAGCCTAGTAATTATGCAAGATCTAAATTTATAGGTAATATAACCCTAAATTGTTTTAATAACGCATATAAAAGCGATTTTGCTTTAAGTAATGAAAATGGACCCACATGTTTAATAAATCCTGGGGTAGATTCAAGGATATTTGCATAGCCTGAAGATAACTTATAAGAAAATATCGTGAAAATTGAAATGAAAAAGTTTGATGATATTATTAATGATTTTAATATTAATAAAATAAATTAAAATTGATGTTGAAGGAGCTGAAATGAATGTCTTAT